>JBATPF010000426.1:0-6913 GCA_049291355.1 Giesbergeria sp. | reverse complement strand
GCGGCGCCTTGCGCACTGTGGTGGCGGCCGACGATGCCCGCATCCTGCAGGCCTGCGCCCAGCACGGCATAGAAGCCATCGCCACCCGCGCCGACCACGCCAGCGGCAGCGACCGCTTGGCCGAGGCCTGTGTGGCGCTGGGGCTGGACGCGGACGACGTGGTGGTCAACGTACAAGGCGACGAGCCCTTGATCGACCCGCAACTGGTGCATTCCGTCGCCGCCCTGCTGGCCCGCCAGCCGGGCGCCAGCATGGGCACGGCAGCCCACGCCATCGCGTCGCTGGAAGATTTTCACAACCCCAACGTCGTCAAACTGGTGCTGGACGCGAGCGGCTGTGCCAGCTATTTCAGCCGCGCACCCATCCCCTGGGCGCGCGACCTGCGCGGCAGCGACTGGTGGAATGGCGCCGCCGCAGAGGCACAGCCCAGGGTGACGGCACTGGCCGGTTTTGCACCGCTGCGCCATATCGGAATCTACAGCTACCGCGCTGGTTTTCTGCGCGCCTACCCGACGCTCCCGCAAGCCCCGACCGAAGCCATCGAGCAGCTCGAACAGTTGCGCGCGCTCTGGCATGGCCACCGCATTGCCGTGCACCTTGCCGAAGACGCACCGGGGCCAGGCGTGGACACCCAGGAAGACCTGGAACGCGTGCGCGCCCGGTTCGCCTGAGCCAACGAAGCCGCCTGCTCCCGCGTAAGCTGGCACGCAAGGAGCGCGTGCTATCCTCAAAAGCTGAACTAGAGCACGAGGCCGGAGGGACACGTGCCGGCGCCCAGCGCCACCCGCTTTCATCTACCTGGAGAAGACCCCATGAGACTCATTTTGCTGGGCGCCCCCGGTGCCGGAAAGGGCACGCAAGCCACATTCATCTGTCAGAAATATGCGATTCCGCAGATTTCCACCGGCGACATGCTGCGCGCCGCCGTCAAGGCAGGCAGCCCGCTGGGCCTGAAGGCCAAAGCGGTCATGGATTCGGGCGCGCTGGTCAGCGACGACATCATCATCGGCCTGGTCAAGGAGCGCATCGCTGAGCCCGATTGCGCCAATGGCTTTCTGTTCGACGGCTTTCCACGCACCATCGTCCAGGCCGACGCCATGAAGGACGCGGGCGTCAAGATCGACTATGTGCTGGAAATCGACGTTCCATTTGACGCCATCATCGAACGCATGAGCGGGCGCCGCTCGCACCCAGCCAGCGGCCGCACCTACCACGTCAAGTTCAACCCGCCCAAAGTGGCCAACGTGGACGACGAAACCGGTGAGGCGCTGATTCAGCGTGACGACGACAAGGAGGAAACCGTGAAGAAACGGCTCGACGTCTACAGCGCGCAAACGCGCCCCCTGGTCAGCTACTACTCCGACTGGGCGCAGCGCGACCCCGCCAATGCCCCCAAGTACCGTGCCATCAGCGGCACGGGCAGTGTGGAAGAGATCACCGCACGCGCACTGGCGGCCCTCGCCGAGTAGCCACACGCCAGGCTGGCGCCTGGGCCTCCTGAAGCGCCCCGCAAGGGGCGTTTTTCATGGCGCAGATGATGACCGAATCAGCTCCAGCAGCAACGAGATGCGTGCCTTGACCGGCGAGAGGCCATCGGCCAGGGGTAGCCCATGGGCAGGCCGGCCCACCACCACGCCGAGCGGGCACCGTGTGCTCACACGCACCGCCACGCCTGCTTCTTGTGCACGCAGCAAGGCCACTTCCAGCGCGTCGTGCAAGGTTCCATTGCCGGTACCCGCCACCACGATGCCTCGAACGCCTGCTGAGACCAGCGCATCCACCTGCCTGCCGCATGCGCTGGCATGGCTGAGCACAATTTCCACCCAGGGCCATGCGCCAGGGTCGGCGGGCAGCGTCTGGGGAGGCTCGGCACCGACAGACCGTGCCGGCGGCCAAGGGTGCACCAGCCGCAACCTGCCTTCTTCCATCCAGCCTGTCGGGCCCGCGTCGCCGGAGCCAAAGGCATCAACGCGGTAAGGCGACATTTTTTGCACATGGCGCGGCGCATGGACCGCTCCGGCACAGACCACACTCACGCCCAGAGCCCGCGCATCGGACGCCAACGCGACCGCATCCAGCAGGTTTTGCGGTCCGTCTGGCGATGCGGCAGTAGCCGGCCGCATCGCGCAGGTCAACACCAAGGGCTTGGTAGCAGGCAAGGTTTCAGCCAGAAGCCAGGCGGTTTCTTCCAGCGTATCCGTGCCATGGGCAATGACAATGCCGCGCACAGCGCCATCCTGCAAAAGGGCCAGGCAGCGTGCATGCAGGCGCGACCACAAAGCCACATCGGCGTCCTTGCTGTCGATTTGCGCGACCTGCTCGGTCACCAGCGCAAACGGTGACTGCCCCTGCCCAGCCGGCAAGGCGTCCAGCAAGGACTGCACCGTGCGCTCCCCAGCCCGGTAGCCCACGTTGTCGCCGGCACGTTCGGAACTGCCTGCAATGGTGCCGCCGGTTCCCAAAACGACAATTTTTGTGCCAATCACTTGCATCCCTCGAAAAACTGGTTAAAAATACAGTTACTGAAATTTTATACAGCTGTGCAACCCGCAGCGTACGAACATGTTCAACGGCCCCAAACTCACTGCCAGGCAACAGCAGATTCTCGATCTGATTCAAACCGCCATTGCCCAGTCTGGCGCGCCACCCACCCGCGCCGAAATCGCCAAGCAATTGGGCTTCAAATCGGCCAACGCCGCAGAAGAGCACTTGCAGGCGCTGGCCCGCAAGGGCGTGATCGAACTCGTCAGCGGCACGTCACGCGGCATTCGACTGCGGGGCGAAGCGGTGCGCAACCTCAACGCTGCGCGCGGCACGCAGTTCAATCTGCCCATCCTCGGTCTATCGCAACTGGCCCTGCCTTTGGTGGGCCGCGTGGCTGCAGGCTCCCCCATTTTGGCGCAGGAACATGTCGAGCAAACCTATTGTGTAGAAAGCAGTCTGTTCCAGCGCAAGCCCGACTACCTGCTGAAGGTGCGCGGCATGTCCATGCGCGATGTCGGCATCATGGATGGCGACCTGCTGGCCGTGCAGCAGACGCGAGAGGCACGCAATGGCCAGATCATCGTCGCCCGCATTGGCGAAGAAGTCACCGTCAAACGTCTGCGGCGCACCGCCCACGCCATTGAACTGTTGCCAGAAAACCCCGACTTTCCAGTCATCGTGGTGCAGCCGGACGAACCGTTCGAGATCGAAGGGCTGGCAGTCGGCCTCATTCGCAACACCATGCTGATTTAGCCGTTGTTCCACGCACTGCAGGTGGCGGGCGTTTGGCGGGCAGCAGTTCCGCCATCCCTGCGGTGCGTGAAGGCCAGGGGTTTCACGGCTGCGCGTCCTGCCGGTCTGTCGGTCTCGTTTCGAGGCTGGGCAGACAGCAGAACCGCTTCGCAGCGAAACCTTCGGCTTTCTTCATTTGAATCCTGCCTGTGTTCAACCCTTGCCCATGGGAGCTTCACATGCAAACTGCGTTTCGCCATCTCTCTCGCCTGTCTCTGTCCCTTGTCACGCTCTGTCGCTCCTTCGGGGGTGAAACGGCACACCAGCGCAGCCATCCTGCGCGCAAAGCACCACCCGCTGCTGTGCGCCCCATCGACTTGAGCAGCCTGAGCAGCCCGTCCGCAAGCGCCTGCAGCACAAGCACTGCAGCGCTGCAGGGGATTCGGGTTGCATCTGCTCGTTGCACGCGTCCACCAGCTGCATCGCGCGCCAGCATTCAGCCTGCCCGCCCCGTGCGTGTTCTGCGCAAGCGTGAAGGCTCGGCCGAGCACCTGGCCATCGTGGGCCGCATGGCCGACGTATGTGCCGAGCTCGATCGCCTGGTGGCGCGCGAACGGCTTTGTTGATCCCCCCTTGCGCACGGCGCGCCCAAAGTACGCGCTGATGGGCAAAGATCCGGACAAGGCGCGAATTTTCATAAAAAAATGCCTCTACCGCTTGCAGGGCAATCGCTTCAAGCTATTTATTAGATAGCAAACACAGATGCTTTCTGGCGCTGCGTCTTGTCATATGACCTTTCGGCCGCAACGAGGCGCCGCTGCCGCCAAGACGCACAACGGTCGCTAAACCCCGCTGCGTGCAAGGCACAATCGGGCCATGAACATCGTGATTCTCGACGACTATCAGGACGTCGTTCGCAAGCTCCACTGTGCCGAGCGCCTCGACGCCCACTCCGCCAAGGTCTACACCAACACCGTCAAAGGCATCGGCCAGTTGTCGGTGCGGCTCAAAGATGCGGACATCATCGTTTTGGTGCGCGAGCGCAGCCACATGACGCGGCAGCTGATCGAAAAATTGCCCCGGTTGAAAATGATTTCTCAGACCGGGAAAATTGGCGACCACGTTGACATTGCCGCCTGCACCGAGCGCGGCATCGCCATCGCCGAGGGCGTGGGTTCGCCCGTGGCGCCGGCGGAACTGACCTGGGCGCTGATTCTGGCCGCCACGCGCCGGCTGCCGCAGTACATCGCCAACCTCAAACACGGCGCATGGCAGCAGGCAGGGCTCAAATCGGCCTCGATGCCGGCCAACTTTGGTATTGGGAGCGTCCTGCGCGGCAAAACCTTGGGCATTTGGGGCTATGGCCGCATCGGACAGATCGTTGCCGGCTATGGCCGGGCCTTCGGCATGAATGTGCGCATCTGGGGGAGCGAATCGTCGCGCGCGCAGGCGCTGTCCGATGGCTACCAGGCCGCCGTGACGCAGCAGGACTTTTTTGAGCAATGCGACGTCGTCTCTTTGCATCTGCGACTGACTGCGCAGACCCAGGGCTTGATCACGCTGGAGACGCTCTCCTGCATGAAGCCCACCTCGCTCTTGGTCAATACCTCCCGCGCGGAGTTGATCGAGCCCGACGCGCTGCTCGCGGGCCTCAATCGCGGGCGTCCGGGCATGGCGGCCATCGACGTGTTCGAGAGCGAGCCTATCCTGCAAGGACACGCCTTGCTGCGCCTGGAAAACTGCATCTGCACGCCGCACATTGGTTACGTCGAGCAAGACAGCTACGAGCTGTATTTCGGCTCGGCCTTTGACAACGTCGTGAATTTCATGCGAGGCACGCCAACCAACATTGTGAATCCCGGCGCGCTGCAAGTTCGGCGCTAAAAGTCTGCGTCTAAGTCACGCTGCTTGCCTGTCAAGCGGATCCAAAAAAAAGGCTTCCCGAGGGAAGCCTTTCTGCATGGTCTCAGGCTCTTGGGAGCCTGAACCTGACCGCGTGCTTAGTTCAGCGGGGTCTTCTTGCCGTCAACGTAGTTGTACAGCGTAATGGCAGGGTTCTTCATTTCGCCAGTCTTTTCAAAGCTGATGTTGGCGGTCACACCCTTGAAGTTCGACTTTGCCAGCTCAGGCAGGTAGACCTTGGGGTCCACGGAGTTGGCACGCTTCATCGCGTCAACCAACAGCATCGTAGCATCGTAGGTGTAGGGGCTGTAGACCTGGAACTGGCCTGGGTACTTGGCGTCGTAACGTGCTTTCCACGCGGTGCCACCAGGCATCTTGCCCAGCGAAGCACCACCTTCGGCGCAGATCACATTGCCCAGCGTCTTCGCGCCGGCTGCGAGCTTGGCAATTTCGCTGGTGCAAACGCCGTCGCCGCCGAAGTACTTCACGTTGGCCATGCCGAGCTGTTCCATCTGGCGCAGCATTGGGCCGGCTTGGGGGTCCATGCCACCGAAGAAAATCGCGTCAGGATTCTTGGATTTGATGGCGGTCAAAATTGCCATGAAATCGGTGGCCTTGTCGGTCGTAAACTGCTGGTCAACTTGCTTCATGCCAAGTTCTTTACTCACCTTGGCGAACACATCGGCTACGCCTTGGCCGTAGGCTGTCCGGTCATCGATGACAGCGAAGGACTTGAGCTTGAGCGTGTCGTTCGCATAGTGCGCCAGACCGGCGCCCAACGCGAGGTCGTTTGCAATGATACGGAAGGTGGTGTTGTAACCGGGCTTGGTCAGGGCGGGGTTGGTGGCTGCGCCCGTGACCATGGGAATGCCGCAGTCGTGGTAAACCTTGGACGCGGGAATGGTGGTGCCCGAGTTCAGGTGACCCACTACGCCTGCGACCTTGGAATCGCACAATTTTTGTGCGGCAGCCGTGCCTTGCTTGGGATCCGCTGCGTCGTCTTCGGCCTGAATTTCAAATTTGATCTTCTTGCCGCCGATCGTCACGCCCTGGGCGTTCAGATCTTCGATGGCCATGCGGGCGCCATTTTCGTTGTCCTTGCCGTAGTGGGCCTGTGCACCCGAAACCGGGGCGACGTGACCAATCTTGACCACTTGCTCCTGGGCCAGTGCCATGCCGGCAACAGCGGCAAATGCTGCGGCTACGGTCAGTTTCAACTTCAATTGCATAGGGATCTCCAGTAAAGATAAAACGCTGAGCATCTTTTTTGTGTCTCAACGCGGCGGAAGATAGCGCAAATTTCCAGATTGCGGCATTAGGGAACACGCGCAATCAGCGCATGACGATGCATAAAAGCTGCACTTATAGTGCTTGCGCAAGCTATTGATTTGACTTGGAAGCAAGCTCATCCGCCACGGCCTCGTAGACCGCATGGCGCACCACCGATTCCACCTCTTCACGCAGTCTGGGCAAGATTGAGCGTGTCTGTTCCAGCACAACGGACGCAATCGCGTCGCGCAGCCGCAGATCCAAGGACACATCCACCCGCTGCATAACGCGGTGTACGAGCAGTTCCTCGAAGTCTTCGCTCAGCATCTTGCGTGCTGGCGCTGTGGGCATCGGCTTGGCAGTGGGAAGGGCCGCTGCCGCAAGACCCCTCTTTTCTGTGGCCAAAGCAGCCACGGCGGACAGCGTGCTTGCCTGCGGCACAGCAACCGGCGCGGCCTGCACAGCATTGGGCGGCGGCACAGAACTTCTGGCGAGCGCCTCCCCGCTGCTCGCCGCAGGCGAGGAA
>JBATPF010000425.1:0-4614 GCA_049291355.1 Giesbergeria sp. | reverse complement strand
TGCGAGCTGCGCCTTGCCGTGAACCTTTTTCGGGGCTCTGAAAGTACCAATAAGAGCGAAACACTACACTGGCGCCAGGTCCACTGGCGCAAGCTCGGCCTCCTGGCCCAGGTAATAGTCTTCGCGCGAGAGCACTTTGGCGTCGATGGCAAAGCGCGCCAGCGGCAGGATCTGAAAGCCCTTGAATGCGAATGCCGGCTTGTCGGTGGGGCCCTGCACCGGAACTTGCAGGGCCGCCTGTGTCGCCAGCGCCGGGGCGCTGGCGTGGTGCGGTGAATAGCTGCTGCGGATCGACTCGATGGCGAAGAACGCCACCAGCATCACCACGCCCGCTTTGAGGACCGTCTTGAGCTGCATGGCAGCGCCCAGCGTTCAGTGCAATGTCGCGAGGGTGTCCAGGCTCAGAACGCGCTCAATGGTGATGGCCGTGGTCGCCGTGCACGTGGCGGTGCTGGATTTCCTCAGCACTCGCAGCGCGCACACTGGTCACCTTGCAGCCAAACCGCAGCGCCTGGCCGGCCAGCGGGTGGTTGCCATCGAGATGCACCTCGGGGCCCTTGATCTTGACCACGTTGAACATCTGCGGCTGGCCGTCAGGTCCGGCGCCTTGCAGCTGACCGCCGACCTTCACCCCGGGCGGGAACTCGGCTTTGGGAATTGTGCGCACCAACGATTCGTCGCGGGCGCCAAAGGCGTCTTCCACTGCCAGATCAAGCGTTGTCGCAAACCCTGCGGCCTGGCCGTCCAGCGCGGCTTCCACCTTGGGAAAGATGTTTTCGTAGCCGCCGTGCAGGTACGACAGATCGCCCTTGTCGAGCGGTTTGCCTGCGGGCGTGGTGAGCTGGTAGCTGAGGGTGACAGCGGTGTCTTTGGCGATGTTCATAGGAGGCCTCGGAGTTGGGTAGGAAGATGGCGCTGCACGCATCGCGCGGTGCCGCAATGGGCCAATTGTCCCCGACCAGAGCGTTGGGCGGGCAGCCTGACCTGCGACGCGCTGGTGTCAAGCAGCAGGAAGATCTCGGAATGCTGGGCGAGCTGGCCGACCTTCACCCATTGCTCGCTCGGGTACCCCGTCTACTGCGAAATGGCTACAGGCAGTCGAACGCCCGTCCTACAGGGCTGGATCAACTTTTTAAGTAGATTTGCCTTATCGCTTGTTAGTCATCGTTATGGGTCTTGGCAGGCGAGAAACTGTGCGCACGGTTTCGTTTTCAGGTGCGCTGTAACTCCATTTCCTACAAGGCTCTTCATGAAATATTCCATACTCTTGGCCGGTCTAATTGCCACGCTTGGCTTGGCCGCTTGCGAAAAAAGCACGGTCAGTCCGGCAGCACCGTCTCCTGTGGTGGTCGTTCCTGGCCCCGCAGGCCCGACCGGCGCCACGGGTGCTACCGGCAGCACAGGCTCGACGGTCGCGGTACCCGGTGCCACGGGAGCCACGGGCGCTACTGGTGCGACAGGCCCGACGGGGGACACAGGTTCCACCGGGTACACCGGCGCGACGGGCTCCACAGGCGCAACGGGCGCTCCCGGCTATGACGGCGAAAAAGGTGAAAAAGGGAAAACCGGCGGCGACACGGTGGTCATCGTTCCTGCCAAATAAAAGCCCTTGCTCCATCAAGCCGACGCGACTGCGTCGGCTTTTTTTTGGCCGTCACTTCCCTGTCGTGCCTGATCGGGCATCACGATGGGCCGGGGACTGGTCGCTGAGAGAGACGGCGGCCTCTCGGGCGCATGTGTGACCTGCCACTTTCGGGCGCCACCCACGGCCGAACGCTTAGGGTGTCGCACCCGACGGTGGAACCTCGTCCACGGCCCCTCCCGGATAGCGCGCAAAGCGCCTGGCCTCGTTGCCGTGCACCGGGTCGCTTGTGTCCCAGGGCCAGCCGCCAAACTGGGTGCGGCGGTAGTCGTTCATGGCCTGCATGATTTCGGCCTGCGTGTTAATCACGAAAGGGCCGTACTGCGCCACGGGCTCGCCCATCGGCCGGCCTTGCAGCAGCAGGCATTCGACGGTGTCGGCGCCTGTGTTTTCCAGCAGCCAGTCTTGACCCGCCACGACTTCCAGCGCGGCGTGGCTGCGCTGCTCGGCCGCGCCTAAGCCGGCCGCGCCTAAGCCGGCCGCGCCGATGCGCAGAACTGCGCCGGCGAAGAAATACAGCATGCGCCGCGTGCCAGCGCCCTGGGCGGCGGGCAAAGTCCAGCGCGCGCCGGGTGCGAGCTTGAGCGTCCAGATGGCCACGTCGCTATTCGCTTGCGCCGCCCAGGATTCGGGCGGTGGTGGCAGGGGCGCGTCTGCCCCCGGTAGGGCGCCAGCGACCACTGTCACCGTCGTTGTGCGGCCTGCGTCATCGCTGTGCAGCAGGCGCGGAATGCGCTCGTTCCAGAGCATGGTGAAGTGCGGCGCCACCATCTTGCTCTGCGCGGGCAGGTTCAGCCAGATCTGAAAGAGTTCGAGTGGGTTGGGCGCCGTGGTGTCGAGCAGCGGGAACATCTCGGAATGCTGGATGCCGCGGCCCGCCGTCACCCATTGCACGTCGCCGCCGCCAAAGCGCGCGGCGGCGCCCAGCGAATCGGCGTGGTCGATCAGGCCCTTGCGCACCAGGGTCACAGTTTCAAAGCCCCGGTGCGGGTGGCCGGGAAAGCCGGGAACCACGTCGCCGTGGTACATGCTCCAGCCGTCCTTGCGGCTGAAGTCGCTGCCGATTTGCCGGCCTTCCAGCGCCACCGCAGGGCCGCGCTCGGCGTTGCCAGGCGGGTAGGCGTCGTCGTGGTGGGCGCAGAACAAGAACGGGTCCAGCGTGGGCCACAGTGGGCCAAGCGGTTGGCTTTGCAGGATGGGCGAGGTGGCAACGGGGGACGGCATGGAAGCTCCTTTCGGTGGATGCCACCCGGCGCAGGCGGACATGCGCTTTATATGGGGCCGTGCTGGCTACCAAAAGCCCCCGTGCATGGAACGCTGCGGTGCAGCGTGCAGGACAGCAGGTGGCAACCCCGGCTCGCCGACGGCGATTTGAATGCCGAGATTTTAGATAAAAATAGGGTCTAGCGCTTATTCAGCATGGGCAAACAGCTATTGTAGTAATAGCAAATGGAAGCGCTGCCTGCAGCGCCTCCCGCGCCGCAAGCCCCGCACAGTCTCGCAAAAACAGCCTGCACCCCGCGCGATGGATTCCACCGCACGGCATTGCCCGCTCAGTCTCGCTGCGGCGCCCCCAGTGGGAAATAGTGGCGGTAGGGGCGCCCGCCCTCCACTGCCCGTGCGAACGAGGGCCGGGCCAGCAGGCGCGCTCGGTAGGCGCGCAGCAGCGGGAAGGCGTCTGCGATAGGGTGCGTCCAGTCGGCATAGAACAAGGCAGGTGCTGCCGCGCAGTCTGCCAGGGTGAATTCGCCGTCGCTGGCTGCGGTTCGACCCGCCAGCTTGCCTTCCATCCACGCGTAGGCCAGCTCAAGCTTGTTGGCTGCCCACGCCACTCCTTCGGCGCGCTTGGTTGCGTCGCCGGTCAAGGCCGCGTTCACGGCGTGCTGCACTGGCGCCATCACGTGCAGGTCGAAAAAGCGGTCCCGGAAGCGCACCTCCAATGCCGCCATCGGATCCGCAGGAAGCAGGCGCACGGGCCCGGGGTGCACAAGCTGCAGGTACTCGATCACGATGCTGCTCTCCGCCACCGTGTGCTCTCCATCCACCAGCACCGGAAACTCGGCAAGGGGCCAGCGACGCAACCACTCGGCCGCATGCTGCCCTGGATCGGCTGCGTCCAGATTGCGCAGCTCGAAGGGCGTGCCGTTTTCGTACAGCGCTACCAGTACCTTCTGCGTGTAGGAGGAAAAAGGGTGACCGTAGAGTGCCAGCATGGGGGCCTCGGACTGTTGTGCGCAGCTGCGCCGTTCATTGCGGGACCATCACCA
Organism: Giesbergeria sp.; assembly: GCA_049291355.1. GTDB lineage: Bacteria > Pseudomonadota > Gammaproteobacteria > Burkholderiales > Burkholderiaceae_C > Simplicispira. Next base: position 705 of record JBATPF010000425.1, on the reverse strand, counting down.
TCCACATCACGCCAAAGCGGTCGCTCACCATGCCGAAGGCGGGCGAATAGAACGTTTTGGTCATAGGCATTTGCACGTGCCCGCCGTCGGCCAGCGCATGGAAAAGGCGTTCGGCTTCACTTGGCGTGGCGGCGCCAAGCGTCAAGCCAAAGCCTGTGAAATGGGTCGCCCCTGAGGCCATCCCATCGGACGCCAGGATCTTGCTGCCGCCGACGGTGAACTCGCAGTGCATCACCTTGTCCGCAGGCGGCACCGCGCAGCCGGGATGGTTTTGTGGGTCGGGGTTGTCGCTGTAGCGCATCAACATGCCGCTTTGGGCGCCAATGGCCTGCTCGTAGAAGGCCAGCGCCTCCTCGCAACGGCCTTCAAAGAACAGATACGGCTGAACGGGACCTGGCATGGCGAACTCCTTGGGTGGTTGTGAAAGAACGCGCCGTACCACACTTGTGTACGGCGTACACAAATAATGGCAGAGAAAATGGACACTGTCTACAATGCACCCTGCCAATGAGTGAAAAAAAACGTAACCCAGCGCCCCGCAGCACCTACCGGCATGGCGATTTGCGCCGCGCGCTGCTGGAAGCCGGTATTGCCTTGGCTCGCGATGGGGGCCCCACGGCGGTGGTGCTGCGCGAGGCAACGCGCCGGGCCGGCGTGGCGCCCAATGCCGCCTACCGTCACTTCGCCAGCCGGGAGGACTTGCTC
>JBATPF010000424.1:0-1785 GCA_049291355.1 Giesbergeria sp. | reverse complement strand
GAGCATGACGGTGTCAATGCGCTCGCCCAGGCTGCGCAGCAGCGGCACCAGCACGCGTTCGCCCGCATCGCTGGACACGCTGTAGCGCGGCCCGGTGTCGTAGAGCAGCGCGTGCTGCGCGGTGCGAATGAGAACTGCGTTGCCTTGGCCAATGTCGGCCGCCAGCAGTTCGAACGCCCCCTGCGGCGGCCGCGGCGCCTGCCACAGCAGCACCGGCAGGCACAGCGGCAGGCCTACCAGCCGCACAGACCATGGCAGCCGCGCCGCCAACAGGACACCACCCAAAACTGCGGCCAGGCCGGCCCACAACGGAGCAGAAGCCACCTCGAACTGCGCCCACGGCAAGGCGGCAAGCAGCCCGAGCAGCCAGCCCAGCGCCTGCACGCACCACGCCGCCAGGTGCCACAGCGGCGCCCACAGCACGCCGGCAAATGCCAGCGGCGTGACCACCAGCGTCACCCAGGGGATCGCCACCAGGTTGGCCAGAAAGCCCACCAGCGAAACCTGGCCGAACAGCAGCAGCGTAAGGGGCGCCAGTGCCACCGTCACACTCCATTGTTCGCGAAACATAGAGCGAAATCGGGCTCCAGCGCTTTTACTGCTTTCGTTAGCAGCTATTGGGTTGATAGCAAATAGGGCGCCCACCGCCACAAAGCTCAGCCAGAAACCCGCCTGCAGCAAGGCCCAGGGGTCCTGCAAGACCACCGCCGCGCAGGCCAGCAGCCAGATGTGTGGCCAGGGCCAGCGCCGCCCTGCCAGACGCAAGGCCACCACCACCGCCAGCATCAGCACCGTGCGCTGCGCCGGCACGCCCCAACCGCTGAACAGCGCATACAAACCAGCAAGCAGCAAGCCTCCGACAAGTGCGGCCGATTGCGCCGGGAAAGCCAAGCACAGGCGTGGCGCGCGCCGCCACAAAGCGCCGACGGCTTGTGCGGCAAGCCAGGCAAAGAGCGTGATGTGCAATCCTGAAATGCTGACCAGGTGGGCGACGCCTGTGGCGCGGAACACATTCCAGTCGCTGCGGTCGATGGCCCGCTGGTCTCCGGTGACGAGCGCCGCCACCACGCCGGCGGCGCGCAGATCGGCCGGCCCTTCGGAGACGCTGGCCAGCTCGGCAAGTATGGCGTCCCGCACGCGCTCGCGCAGTTGCAGCACCGGGTAGCGCAAGTCGGTATCGAGCCGCTCGGGCAGGGGGTCCTTGCGCCCGGCGCGCACATAGCCCACAGCCTGTACGCCCTGCTCCCACTGGAGCAGTTCGTAGTCAAAGCCGTGCGGATTGCGCGCGCCGTGCGGTGCTTTGAGGCGCACCGTCATCTGCCAGCGCTCGCCCGCATGGGGCGTGGACGGGGCCGCATCCCATCCAGCTTCCGCTCCCTCGTCGCTCGCGTTGCGATACCAGCCCAGATCGATCTGCTCGGGCAAGCGCACGACTGCACCCTGCCGCTGGGCGGAAAGCACGCGCACCCGAAAGCGCACGCCAAGCTCCACCGGCTGCGGCAGCCCGGAGACCACAGCAACGATGGCAATGTCCTGCCCCTCAAGCGCCGGGTCCAGCGCGGTGTTTGCATAGTGCAGGGAGCGCAGGCCGCACAAGGCAAAGACAACCAGCACCGCCGCCAGCCCGACAAGAACGCTCGCCAGGCGTCCATGGCCGCTGCGCAGTTTGAGTGCGAAGAGCCCAAGGACCAGCGCGGCACCCGAGCACGCTGCGTACGCCATGGCCGTCCACAAGGATGGCTGCTGTATCTGCAGGGCGGAGCCGGCCACCACCCCCAGCAGCGC
>JBATPF010000423.1:0-2106 GCA_049291355.1 Giesbergeria sp. | reverse complement strand
TGCCGCATGCGCTGGGGGTCACGCTTTCGCTGGCGCGCTTCAACCGCATCGTCGAATTGAACCCGCGCGCCCGCACCGCCCGCGTGCAGTGCGGCGTGCGCAACCTGGCCATCAGCGAGGCGGCGGCGCCCTTTGGCCTGTACTACGCACCCGACCCCAGCAGCCAGATTGCCTGCACCATTGGCGGCAACGTGGCAGAAAACTCGGGAGGCGTGCACTGCCTGAAATACGGCCTGACGGTGCATAACGTGCTGGCGGTGCGCGGCTTCACCATGGAAGGCGAGCCGGTGCAGTTTGGCGGCGGCGCGCTCGATTCGCCCGGCTACGACCTGCTCGCCACGGTGATTGGCAGCGAAGGCATGCTGGCCGTGGCGGTCGAGGTCACCGTCAAGCTGATCCCCAAGCCGCTGCTGGCGCGCTGCATCATGGCCAGCTTTGACGACATCCGCAAAGCGGGCGACGCCGTCGCCGCCGTGATTGCCGCCGGCATCATCCCGGCCGGCCTGGAGATGATGGACAAGCCCATGACCGCCGCCGTGGAGGACTTCGTTCACGCTGGTTACGACCTCACGGCCGAAGCGATTTTGCTGTGCGAGAGCGACGGCACTCCCGAAGAGGTGGAAGAAGAAATCTCCCGCATGCGCGCCGTGTTGGCGGGCGCCGGCGCCACCGCCATTTCGATCAGCAAGGACGAGGCCGAACGCCTGCGCTTTTGGAGCGGGCGCAAGAACGCCTTCCCCGCCAGCGGCCGCATCAGCCCCGACTACATGTGCATGGATTCGACCATCCCGAGAAAGCGCCTGGCCGACATCTTGCTGGCCATCCAGCAGATGGAAAAGAAGTACCAACTGCGCTGCGCCAACGTCTTCCACGCGGGCGACGGCAACCTGCACCCGCTGATCATGTTTGACGCCAACGACCCAGACCAACTGCACCGCTGCGAATTGTTTGGCGCCGAGATCCTGGAGACCAGCGTGGCCATGGGCGGAACGATTACGGGCGAGCATGGCGTGGGCGTAGAGAAGCTGTCGAGCATGTGCGTGCAGTTTTCGCGGGAAGAAAACGCGCAGATGATGGCACTCAAGCACGCCTTCGACCCCAAAGGCCTGCTCAACCCCGGCAAGCTCATCCCCACGCTCAACCGCTGCGCCGAGTACGGCAAGATGCTGATTCGCGGCGGCAAGCTGGCGCACCCCGACCTGCCCCGCTATTGACCGGCCACTGCAATGCAGATGCTGCAAGGCCTGGCCATTCTGCTCACGCTGCAGTCGCTGGGCGAGGCCCTCTCGCGGCTGCTGCACCTGCCCTACCCCGGCCCAGTGATTGGCATGGTGCTGCTGCTCATCGCGCTGCGCTGGCCTGCCGTGCAGCTGCGCGTGCGCTCGGTGGCCGATTTTCTGCTGGCGCACCTCTCGCTGCTGTTCGTGCCCGTGGGCGTGGGCGTCATCACCCAGCTTGATGTGCTGGCCCACTATGGGCTGCGGCTGGCCGTGGTGCTGGTGCTCTCCACCTGGATCGGCATGGCGGTGTCGGCGCTGGTGCTGCGCAAGTTGATGAAGTGAAACACCCCCCTATGTCGCTTCGCTCCTTCCCCCCGCTCTCGCACCGCTACGCGCTGCGGGCAGGGGGACGCCACCCGTGCGGCGGGGCGGCGCGGCCGGCCAAGGCCCTTGCCCGGTGGCCGCTGGCCTGGGTCACGAAAGCTTCAACCATCGCGGATTGTGCGACGCACCATGAAAAATGGATGCCTACGCCCCCCTGGGCCGACAAAGGCACCAACTGATGGACTTCGTTCAGCTCTGGGTCTACCTCTCGGCCACGCCGCTGTTTGGCCTGAACGCCACGCTGGTGGTGTACGTGCTGGCGCTGGGCCTGTACCAGCGCCTGGGACAGGCGCCGTGGGCCAACCCGGTATTGCTCTCCATCGTCGTGCTCGGCGCGGGCCTGCTGGCGACGGGCACGGCCTACCCGAGCTATTTTGCCGGTGCTCAGTTCATCCACTTCTTGCTCGGGCCGGCCGTGGTGGCGCTGGCCTGGCCACTGTGGCAGCGGCGGGTGCAGCTGCGGGCGCACTGGGCCCGTTTCACGCTTGCCGCAGTGGTGGGC
>JBATPF010000422.1:0-3920 GCA_049291355.1 Giesbergeria sp. | reverse complement strand
ACATTGCCGCGCGCCGCGCGCACGGCGCTGCGGATCCATTCGGCTTCGGTTTCTCGCAGCGGCGCGCTGGGCGCCGGCAGGGCGCAGGCACTGTGGCGCGTGGCCATCGCCTGCAGGCGCAGGCCGGACCACAGCGGCAGGTCGATGCTCTGGCCATGCATCGCGGCGTCGAAAAGACGCGGCCAGTCAAGGGCCAGCAGGTCGCTGCTATGCAGGCGCTGGCCGGGCAGGCTGCGCGGCATCGGGACGAGCTGGCGCGCAGCGCTGTTGCCGCCCAGCAGATAGCCATCGGCGTCGAGCACCATCAGACCATCGGATTCACTGCCGAGCTGGGCTCCGGGCCAGTTCAGGCGCAGCAGCAGCGCGTGCGGCTCTTGCAGCAGCAAAGCGTCTTCGAGCGCCCGGGCCGAGCGGGCCACCACGTGGCGCAGTTCGGGCCGCTCGGGCACATCGACACCGGTCAGGTCCAGCATGCCCACGCAGTGGCCCAGCGGATCGAACAGCGGAGCGCCGGCGCAGCTGTAACTGCCATTGGCGTCAAAGAAATGTTCCCCGCGGTGCAGCCATACGGGGCGCAGTTCGGTCAGTGCGGCACTGATGGCGGTGGTGCCTACGCTGCCCTCCGACAGATCGATTCCGGCCCGGCCAATGGCGTGGGCGCGCGGGTCGCGGTGGTCCACCGGTCCTTTGACGTCAAGCACCACGCCGCGCCTGTCGGTCAGCAGTGCGAAGTAGCCCATACCGCCGATGGCGTGCGCCAGGTGCGCCAGCACCGGTCCCGCGGCACGCAAGAGCGGCGCGTGCTCGTCGTGGGTGCGGCGCAGCGCTGCGGCGCTGACGCAGTCAAAGGCCAGGGCCTGTTCAGGCGTGCGGCCCGCTTGCAGGCAGCGCTGCCACGATCGGGCGATCCAGGGCTCCATGCCGGTCGGGGTCGTGCCCGCGCCTTGCACCAGCAGGGCATGGCGTGCCTGTGCGATAGCGGTGCTGCGGTCTGGCGTGTAGAGAGAAACGGTGGTCACGGCGGTGCCCAGGAAGGTGGACGCACGCTGCGGCGCAGCATGTTTCAAATTGAGAATATCGCCAAGCGGCCGAGCCGGGTTCAGGGTTGTCCCTAGCCACCGGCCCAGTTGGGGGGCAGAAGATGGCAGTTGCTCTTTTTCCAGCCATCCCCACCAGGAGACAGCCCGATGCCCGTGCAGTTCACCGTCAATGGCCGGCCGGCCAGCGTCGACGCCCCCGCCAACACCCTGCTTGTGCACGCGCTGCGCGAGCACCTCCACCTCACCGGCACCCACGTGGGCTGCGACACCAGCCAGTGCGGCGCCTGTACCGTGCTGCTCGATGGCCGCGCCATCAAATCCTGCGCCATGCTGGCCGTGCAGGCCGAGGGCTGCGAGATCACCACCATCGAGGGCCTGGCCACGGCGGACGGCACCATGCACCCGATGCAGGCGGCGTTCAAAGAGTGCCACGGCCTGCAGTGCGGCTTCTGCACGCCCGGCATGGTGCTTTCGGCCGTCGATCTGGTCAAGCGCTACCCCGGCGCGAGCGAGGCGGAGATCCGCGCGCTGCTCGACGGCAACATGTGCCGCTGCACCGGTTACCAGAACATCGTCAAAGCCGTGCAGCAGGGCCAGCAGGCCATGACTGCCTCGGCCGCCTGAGACCAACGAAGGAGACACAAACCATGGGTGCATCCGACTTTTCCAAGCTGCCGCACATCGGCGAATCCGTCCGCCGCAAAGAGGACTATCGCTTTCTCACCGGCGCCGGCCAGTACACCGACGACATCGTCCTGGCCGCGCAAAGTTTTGCCGTTTTTGTGCGCTCGCCGCACGCGCACGCCAAGGTGGTGAGCGTCAATACCGACGCGGCCAAAGCTGCCCCCGGCGTGATCGGCGTGTTTACCGGCGCCGATGTGGCGGCCGACAACATCAACGGTTTGCCGTGTGGCTGGCTCATTACCAGCACCAACGGTGAGCCCATGAAGGAGCCGCCGCACCCCATCCTGGCGCAGGGCAAGGTGCGTTACGTGGGCGATGGCGTTGCCATGGTGGTGGCCGAAACCTTGCAACAGGCGCGCGATGCCGCCGAGCGCGTCGAGGTCGATTACGACGTGCTGCCCGCGGTCGTCAACGTAGCCGACGCGGCCGCAGGCGCTGTGGCCGGCGCCGGCCTGCACGACATTGCCGAAGACAATCACTGCTTCAAGTGGGCGATTGGCGACAAGGGCGCCGTCGATTCGGTGTTTGCCACTGCGGCGCATGTCACCAAGCTTGATTTGGTGAACAACCGCCTGATTCCCAACGCCATGGAGCCGCGCGCCGCCATCGGCTCGTACAACCGCGGCACCGACGAGTACACGCTCTACGTCAGCAACCAGAACCCGCACGTAGAGCGCCTGCTGATGACGGCGTTTGTCATGGGCCTGCCCGAGCACAAGGTGCGCGTGATTGCGCCCGATGTGGGCGGTGGGTTTGGCTCCAAGATTTTTCTGTACGCTGAGGACGTGTGCCTGACCTGGGCATCGAAAAAGCTCAACCGCAACATCAAGTGGATCGCCGACCGCAGCGAGTCCTTCCTGACCGATGCGCATGGCCGCGACCATGTCAGCCACGCCGAAATGGCCATGGACGCGAACGGCAAGTTCCTCGCCATGCGCGTGCACACCGACGCCAACGTGGGCGCCTACCTCAGCACCTTTGCCAGCGCGGTGCCGACCATCCTGTACGCCACGCTGCTCGCCGGTCAGTACACCACGCCGCAGGTCTATGTGGAGGTGGACACCTGGTTCACCAATACGTCTCCCGTGGACGCCTACCGCGGTGCCGGCCGGCCCGAGGCCACCTACCTGCTCGAACGCCTGGTTTCGCGCTGTGCCTGGGACATGGGGCTCGCGCAGGACGAAATCCGCAAGCGCAACTTCATCACCACTTTCCCCTACCAAACGCCGGTGGCGCTGCAGTACGACGTGGGCGACTACCCCGCCTGCATGGCGCAGTCGCAAGAGCTCGCCGACGTAGCGGGCTTTGCTGCGCGGCGGGCCGCCAGCGAGGCCAAGGGCTTGAAACGTGGCATGGGCTACAGCAGCTACATCGAAGCCTGCGGCATCGCACCCTCCAACATCGCCGGGGCGCTGGGCGCGCGCGCCGGCCTGTTTGAATGCGGCGAAGTGCGAGTACACCCTACCGGCAGCGTAACCGTGTTTACTGGCTCGCACAGCCATGGCCAGGGGCACGAGACGACGTTTGCCCAGGTGGTGGCGGCGCGCCTGGGCATTCCGGTGGAAAACGTCGACATCGTGCACGGCGACACCGGCCGCGTGCCCTTTGGCATGGGCACCTACGGCTCGCGCTCGATCAGTGTGGGCGGCGCGGCCCTCATGAAGGCGCTCGACAAGATCGAGACCAAGGCCAAGAAGATTGCCGCGCACCTGATGGAAGCGAGCGACGCCGACATCGACTTTGCCGGCGGCGAGTTCACGGTCAAAGGCACCGACAAGAAGATCCCCTTTGCCCAGGTATCGCTGGCTGCCTACGTGCCGCACAACTACCCGCTCGACAAATTGGAGCCCGGCTTGAATGAAACGGCGTTCTACGACCCGACCAACTTCACCTTCCCGGCCGGCACCTACATCTGCGAGGTGGAAATCGACCCGCAGACCGGCGTGGTGCGCGTGGACCGTTTCACGGCGGTGGACGATTTCGGCACCATCATCAACCCCATGATCGTCGAGGGCCAGGTGCACGGCGGCTTGGTTCAGGGCATCGGCCAGGCGCTGATGGAAAACTGCGTCTACGACCGCGAAACTGGGCAGCTGCTCACCGGCAGCTACATGGACTACGCCATGCCGCGCGCCGACGATTTTCCGCAGTTCAAGCTCGGCCATGTCTGCACGCCGTGCACCCACAACCCGCTGG
>JBATPF010000421.1:0-4112 GCA_049291355.1 Giesbergeria sp. | reverse complement strand
CCGTCGCCCTGGCGCGCGATGAGCCGCGTGAGTCGGCGGCCGGGGCGCGCGGCAAGCAGCTCGCTTCTGTGCGGGGGCTGATCAACAACACGGCCATCGCACCGCCCGAGCGCACTGCTGCGTTGCGCGCTACCTTGGCGGGCGCCTCGGAAGACGACCTGCAGGTGCTGCGCGAGATGCTGGAGTCGAACCCTAGCGACCAAAGTGGCCGCAAGCGCGGGCATCCCGACGACGATCTTGCCGTTGACTGGCGCGACGGAGGGTACCCCTACAAGAACCTGATGCGCCGGGCCTCCTACGAGGAGCAGAAGTACCAGTTGCAGGTCGAGCTGCTCAAACTCCAGGCATGGACCAAGGAGACCGGCCAGCGCGTTGTCATTCTGTTTGAAGGGCGCGATGCGGCAGGCAAAGGCGGCGCCATCAAGCGCTTTATGGAACACTTGAACCCCCGTGGCGCACGCGTGGTGGCGCTGGAAAAGCCCAGTGAGACCGAGCGCGGCCAGTGGTACTTTCAGCGTTATGTGCAGCACTTGCCCACCGCCGGCGAAATCGTGCTGCTTGACCGCAGCTGGTACAACCGCGCAGGCGTCGAGCGGGTCATGGGTTTTTGCAGCGACAGCGAGTACCACGAGTTCATGCGCCAGACGCCCCAGTTCGAGCGCCAGATCGTGCGCAGCGGCATCTACCTGATCAAGTTCTGGTTTTCCGTCAGCAAGAAAGAGCAGCACCGCCGCTTCAAGGAACGCGAAGTCCACCCGCTCAAGCAGTGGAAGCTCAGCCCCATCGACATGGCCTCACTCGACAAATGGGACGAGTACACCCGTGCCAAGGAAGCCATGTTCTTCGAGACCGACACCGCCGATGCCCCCTGGACGGTGGTCAAGAGCGACTGCAAGAAGCGCGCGCGCCTTGCCGCCATGCGCTACGTGCTGCACAAGCTGCCCTACTCGAACAAATCGCTGGAGGTCATCGGCAAGCTCGACCCGCTCATCCTGGGCCGCGCCCATGTGGTCTACGAGCGCGGTGAGCAGCCGGGCGCCATTCTTTGATGGGTCGCAGCAGCGCATTCAGGCGCTCGTGCGCTGGTGCCAGCGCACACTGGCCTGATGTGCTCTTTTATTGATAGCTTTCAGCGCATATGCACAAACCGCCGGAAGCCAAAATAGATCAAAAACTGAAGAGACTTGTCCACCTGGCTGAGGCGGGCGACGCCACGTCTTGCTTGACGCCTGGGTGACTCGCACGCGCCCTCGCGCGGGTTGTGCCCGTTGCGCAGGCGGCGGCCTTGTTTCACGATGGTGCTCCCATTTTTCCCAGGAGCACCGCATGCCTTTCGCGCACGTCAATGGTCAGAAGCTGTATTACGAAGACACGGGTGGCGAAGGCCCGGTGATCGTGTTTTCGCACGGCCTGCTCATGGACAGCAGCATGTTTGCCCCGCAGGTGCAGGCCCTGCGCGGCGAATGGCGCTGCATCACGTGGGACGAGCGCGGCCACGGGCAGACGGCCGATCCGGCGCGCTGCGACCCGTTCACCTACTACGACTCGGCCGACGATCTGGCGGCGCTGCTGGCGCACCTGGGCGTGCGCCAGGCGGTGCTGGCTGGCATGTCGCAGGGCGGCTATTTGTCGCTGCGCTGCGCGCTGACGCACCCGGATCTGGTGCGCGCGCTGGTGCTCATCGACACCCAGGCCCTGCGGGAAGACCCCCAGAAGATGGTGGGCCACGAGGCGCTGCTGAAGGCCTGGATTGAGGGCGGCCTGTCGGACGAAATCGCGGCCGTGGTGGCCTACACCATCCTGGGCGATGGCTGGGCGGATGCGCCGGTGTGGCAAGCCAAGTGGCGCCAGTTCAGCGTGCCCAACCTGATCCAATGCTTTACCACCCTGGGCAGCCGCGACGACATCAGCGAGCGGCTGGGTGCCATCACCGTCCCCGCGCTGGTGGTGCACGGTTCGGTGGACCACGCCATCGACCTGGAGCGCGCGCAGGGCATGGCGGACGCCTTGCCCCATGCGCGCATGGTGGTGGTGCCTGGCGGCGGGCACGCCAGCAACCTCACGCATCCCGAACCGGTCAATGCGGCCTTGGCGGAAGTTCTGGGCACGCTGCAGCGGTATTGAACCTTCGTGGCCGTTGTGCGCTTTACAGGCGGTTTGCCTACGTGGCGTCCAGCGGGCGCTGGGTGGGGCGCAGCACCACGGTGATCTGCCCGTTGACTTCGATGGTGGCGCGCGCCACCTCGTGGGCGTGCAGGGTGCCGCCAGCACGCAGGGCGGCGGCCAGGTCCGTGGGGGAAATGCGCTCGCGTTCCATCAGCGCTTCGTCCACTTTGCCATCCTGCACCAGCACGCGGGCATGGCCGTCGATCAGGCGCTCAAGCCGGCGAAAGCGGAAGGTCAGGTGCGCCAGCGCCACGTGGCAAAAGATCAGCGTGCCGGCGGAAATCAGGCCGCCGATGAGCGAGTTGTCGCCGGCATTCATCGAGTTCTGCACCGCGTTCGACAGGATCAACAGCAGCACCAGGTCAAACGGGGCGTACTGCCCCGTCTGTCGCTTGCCCGTGGCGCGCAGGAAGATCAGCAGGAACACGTACACCACGATGCCGCGCACGACAAACTCCCACCAGGGGACAGACATATTCCACATGCGAAACTCCTGCCATTGAAGGCGCCCAGTCTACGTTCGGCGCCAGCGGCAAGGCGCAGGACAAGCGCCCGCCGCACGCCCTTTGTGCTCGCTTTACCTCGCTGTGCCTCATGCTTGCCCATCCCCCCGATGCCCCTTGCCCCTGTGGCCGCACCGACCTCCGCGCTCGCCCTCTTGCCTACAGCGCGTGCTGTGGCCGCTACCTTGATCGCCTGGCCGATACACCGGTACCAGATGCCGAGTCGCTCATGCGCTCGCGCTACAGCGCCTTTGTGCGCGAAGACGCGACCTGGCTGCTCGCCACCTGGCATGCCAGCACGCGCCCGGCGCAGCTGGACTTTGAGAGCGGCGCGCGCTGGCTGGGACTGGAGGTGCGGCGCCACCGTTTGATCGATGCCGACCATGCCGAGGTGGAATTCGTCGCCCGCTACCGGGTTGCGGGCCGGGCGGTGCGCTTGCACGAAAGCAGTCGCTTCGTCCGCGAGGAAGGGCACTGGTTCTACGTGGATGGCGAGCAGCCGGGGTAAAAAATGAATAAAATTGGCTGCTAGCGCTTATTCCATAACCCTTTGTAGCTATTAAAAACAAAGCTGCTCTGGACGCTTGGGAGCACGTCTCTGCCATGGCTGCGGCGGCAGCGCTGGCCCGCTTGCTGGAACGCCCGGCGGAAAATGCCGCCATGGCGCGGTTACGCTAGGCGGTTGTCTTGCCTGCCTGCGCTGCACCCGAGCGGCGTGGTGCCCGCCCGCTTTGTCACCCTCAGGAGTCCCATGCCCGATATCCCAGAGTCCACCACGCCCCCCGGCGCACCGCCGCAAGAGCTGACCACCGTGCGCAACCGCACCTTCGACGAAATTGCCGTGGGGGACACCGACGCCATCGAGCGCACGCTCAGCAAAGAGGATATCGAGCTGTTTGCCATTCTCTCGGGCGACATCAACCCGCAGCATCTGGACGCCGACTTCGCCGCCTCCACCAGCTTTCAGGGCGTCATCGCGCACGGCATGCTGGGCGGGTCGCTGATTTCCGCAGTGCTGGGCAACCGCCTGCCCGGCGCAGGCACCATTTACCTTGCGCAGACGCTCAAGTTTCTCGCGCCCGTGCGCATCGGTGACCGGCTGCGCGTCCGCGTCACCGTGACCGCGCGCGATGAAGCCAGCAAGCGCCTGACACTGGACTGCGCCTGCGTCAATCAGAACGGCACCACCGTGGTCAGCGGCGAGGCCGAGGTGCAGGCGCCCACCGAACGTATCGAACGCCTGCGCACCACGTTGCCTGAAGTGCACGTCACCGCCGGCAACGACGGCCTGCAGCGGCTGCTCGCGCATGTGCGCCCGCTGGGCAGGCTGCGCATTGCCGTGGTGCACCCCTGCGATGCGCTCAGCCTGGGCGGCGCGCTGGACGCCTATGCCGCGGGCTTGATCGACCCCGTGCTGGTGGGCCCGCGCGCGCGCATCGAGGC
>JBATPF010000420.1:0-3725 GCA_049291355.1 Giesbergeria sp. | reverse complement strand
ATCGGGTTGACCTTGTGCGGCATGGTGCTGGAGCCGACCTCGCCCTCGCGCAACTTCTGCTTGAAGTACCCCAGGCTCACGTAGCCCCATACGTCGCGCGACCAGTCGATCAGGATGGTGTTGGTGCGGGCGATGGCGTCGAACAGCTCGGCCATGTAGTCGTGAGGTTCGATCTGGATCGAGTACGGCTGGAAGGTCAGTCCCAGGCCCAGCGGCTCGGGCGTCTCGATGACCTTCCTGCTGAAAGCCTCCCAGTCGAAGTCGGGCCAGGCGGAGAGGTGCGCGTTGTAGTTGCCGACGGCGCCGTTCATTTTGGCCAGAATCTTGACGCTGGCAATGCGCTCGGCCGCCGCCTGCAGGCGCACCAGCACGTTGGCCAGCTCTTTGCCCACGGTGGTGGGGCTGGCGGTTTGGCCGTGGGTGCGGCTGAGCATGGGAACCGCGGCGTACAAGTGCGCCATTTCACGCAGCTTGAGGATGATGCGGTCCAGCCCCGGCAGCAGCACCTGGTCGCGGCCCGAGCGCAGTTGCAGTGCGTGGCTGGTGTTGTTGATGTCTTCGCTGGTGCAGGCGAAGTGCACGAATTCAGCGGCTTTTTCCAGCTCGGGCCGGGCTTCGAATTTCGCTTTGATCCAGTATTCCACCGCTTTCACGTCGTGGTTGGTGGTCTTTTCGATCTCTTTGATGGCGGTCGAATCGGCTTCGGAGAAGTTCTTTACCAGCCCCAGCAGGTAGGCGCGCGCACCCGTGGTGAGCGGCTTGAACTCGGCAAAACCGGCGTCCGAGAGCGCAATGAACCAGCTGACCTCCACCTGCACGCGCCGCTGCATGTAGCCGTGCTCGCTCATGATGGGGCGAAGCAGCGCCAGCTTGGCGGCGTAGCGGCCGTCCAGCGGCGAGAGGGCGGTAATGGGCGAGAAATTGGTGGGCGAGGCGTTCATGGCGGCCGATTGTAGGCGGCGCCCAACACCTGACTGCCGCTGTCAGAAGCCCTCGATAGAATGGACTGCGCTTGCCAGTTTTGCTTACACCGGTGCCCACCCGCACCAGGAACCCACCATGAAACTCATCGGATCGACCACCAGTCCCTACGTACGCAAGGTGCGCGTGGTCATGGCCGAGAAGAAACTCGATTACCGCTTCGTCGAGGACAACGTCTGGGCGGACGACAGCACCATTACAGCAGCCAACCCGCTGGGCAAGGTGCCCTGCCTGGTGCTGGACGGGGGCGACGCCATGTTTGATTCGCGCGTCATCGTGGAATACCTGGACACTCTTTCGCCGGTCGGCAAGCTCATTCCCGCCTCGGGCCGCGAGCGCGCCGAGGTCAAGACCTGGGAGGCGCTGGCCGACGGCCTGCTCGACGCTGCCATCCTGGTTCGCTTGGAGCGCACATTTGTCGGCCGCAGCGAAGCCCAGCGCAGCCAGGCCTGGATCGACCGGCAACTCTCCAAGGTGCAGGCCTCGCTCCACGCCATGAGCAAGGGCCTCGGCGAAAAGGCGTTTTGCAGCGGCATCCACTTCACCCTGTCGGACGTTGCCGTGGGCTGCGCGCTGGGCTGGCTCGCGTTTCGTTTTCCTGAAATTGTCTGGCGCACCGAATACCCCAACCTTGCGCGTCTGCAGGACAAGCTTGCTGCGCGCGCCAGCTTTATGGACACAGTGCCGGGCTGACCTTGGCTGGATTCAACTGCGCGCCTGGCCTTTGAGCCAGCGCATCAACGACCCCAGCAGCGGCAGCTTTTCGTACAGCTCCTCGGCCGCGTCCCAGTAGTCGCGGTGCAGCGTGATGCGGCCCAGTTCGTCGAACACCAACTGCGAGGCGCCGCGAATCACCTGATCCTGCCCGCGCTGAAAGCGGCGCATTTGGTAGCAGAAATCCCAAGTCAGAAAGCAGGTGGTGCCTTGCAGCACGCGGCCCGTGACCACAAAGTGTGGTGCATCCAGCGCGGCAAACATGTGCTCGAACACGCCGCCAATGGCGCGCAGCCCCTGGACTTCGTTGAACGGGTCTTTGAATGTCGCGTCCGGCGCGTAGATCAGGTCCAACGCCGCGAGGTGGGCGGGTTGCAGGTGCTCGAAAAAGGCCACGGCGCGGGCCATGGCGTCCGGGGGTGTGAGGGCGCCCGGCCTCATGCCTGCCCCGTGAACCGGCGTACCACCGGAAAGAACAGCGCGTAGGGCAGCAGGCGCAGGAACTTCATCGCCAGCGTGAAGCGGCGCGGAAACGCAATTTCGAATCGCCCCCGCTCCCAACCTCGCACGATGGATCGGGCTGCCGCTTCCGGCGTGGTCAACGCCGGCATCGGAAAGGGGTTGCTGGCGGTGAGCGGCGTATCGACAAAACCGGGGTGCACTACGCTCACGCCCACGCCTTTGGCGTGCAGGTCCAGGTACAGCCCTTCGGCCAAGTGGGTGAGTGCCGCTTTCGTCGGCCCATAGGCCAGGCCGCGCGGCAGGCCACAAAAGCCGGCGACGCTGCTGACCAGGCAGATGTGGGCATCGGCGCCGGAGGCAGCGTTGCTCAGCAAAGAGGGCAACACCGCCGCCAACACGTTGAGCGCGCCGCGGTAGTTGACATCGTCGTGGCGCAGCATGGCGGCGAGGTCGAAATCCGCCGCATTCTGGCTCTCGTAGGTCCCGGCGCAGTAGCAGACGAGGTGCAGCGGCCCTTGCGCCCGCAGCCTATCCGCTGCGGCCTGCACGGCTTTCGCATCGGTGCTGTCGAGTGCCACCGAGAAGCTGCCGGGGTGCGCCTGCGTGAATGTGTCCAATGCCGCCTCGCCACGTGCCGACACCACCACCTGCGCACCGCGTGCGTGGAGCAGGGCGGCCGTGGCGCGGCCGATGCCGCTGGACGCGCCAACGATCCAGACGCGCCGCCCGGTCCAGTCGGCCATGTGGGGGTTCAGGCTCATGGCGCGCGCTTGGTGAACGAGAGCGTCAGGTCGCCCAGATGCACGCCGAATTTGCTCATGCGGGCGCGGTTGAGCATGACGTGGTCGTCCATCAGGTACATCCAGTCGTCGAGTTGCACCTCGTAGGTGCGCCCGTCCACCGGGAGATTGAGCGTGTAGTTCCAGTGAAAGGCGTTGCCCTGGACCTGCCCGCTGGCTTCGCCCACGACATCGGCCGCCGTGCCGGTGTACCGGCCGCCAGGCTGGCGGCGCAGGTGCCAGATGCGCTGCTCGGTTTTGCCGTCCGAGTAGGTGAAACGCTCGTCCAGCGTGCCTTCGTCCGCTTGCCAGCTGCACACCATCACCACCGTAAAGCGCCGCACCACCTGGCCGCTGCGGTCCTGGAAAATGCCCCAAGCGTCGAGCGTGCCATTGAAATACTGCGACAGGTCGAGTACCGGCTTTTCCACCGAGTAGTCGGCCAGTTTCTGTGTGCCGCAGCCCTGGAGCAGCAGCGGGGCGGCGAGGGCAGCGCCCAGCCAGTGGCGTCTTTGCATCATCTGGACTTTCGCAAAACTGCCCCAGCGTCGTTGTTCCTCCTTGCCGTACGCCTGTACTGGCTGCGTCGGAACGCCTAACTGGGACAATTTTGCGTAAGTCCTAATCATGTCAGTCTCCTTGGAACAGTCGTGGGCGTGGGCGTGGCGCTGTGGGGCCGCAGCACCAGGGCGTACAGGGCCGCCGCAGCGGCCAGCTTGAGGGCGCAGGGCAGCAGGGCGTAGGCGAAAGTGAGTGTGTGCAGAGCGCCGGGGTCGCGCGCACCCGGCG
>JBATPF010000419.1:0-1693 GCA_049291355.1 Giesbergeria sp. | reverse complement strand
TGCGGGCCAAAAGCGCCCGCCACATCGGGCTCGGCATCACAGGCCTCCACCAGGTGGGCGAGCCACTCGGGGCTCGCGGGCCGGGCGTCTTGGGTAATGAACACCAAAAATTCGCCGGTGGAAAGGGCGGCCAACTGGTTGCGCGTGCGCCCATGCCCAAAGGCTTCCGGCGCAATGGTTTCGCAGCGCACACCGCGCGCGCGCACCAGCTCGACCGAGCCATCGGTAGAGCCGGAATCCACCACGATCACTTCACACGGCCATGGCGTGCGCTGTGCCTGTACAGCCGCCAGGACATCGCCCAACAGAGCACCCCCGTTCTTCACAGGTATCAGCACGGAAGCGCGCATTGGGGTCATGTTCGTGGCCAGAGGGGCAGTTCTCTCGAGGGAGTTGATTCCAGCCCCGAGCCCCCTTGGGCAGCTCACGAAGATAGGCTATGGCGAATCGGGAAAAACTAACCCAGCATTGTACTGTGGGGCATTGGGTCACCTGCCCTGCCTACCCGGCGGCCCCACAGACTTGCTACTGCTTTGGCAAGCTTTCCATCAGCTTCTTCTGATTTTCAGCCGATTCTTTCAACGACTTTTCAGAAAATAGCTCTTTGATCGCTGACTCGTCCAACTGCACACCGTATTTCTTGAACATCTGCTCGCGCACATCGTCGCTCGCCTCCTGTCGGCACAAATTCAAGGCACGGGTGGGCACGGACATGGCCGCTTCGTCCCAGGTGAGCGGACGGCTCTCGCGCTTTGCTTCGATGGTGAAGAGGTAAACAAAATCACCTTCGCGCACCGGTCCCACCATGTCACCCTGTTTCGCGGACGCAAGGGCACGCAAAATCTGCACGTCGTCGGTCAGAGTCACCCAGCCAATGTCGCCTTGCGCATCGAACTTGTGTACGGTCTCTGCGCGCTTGGCCGCATCTTCCATTTTCTGCTTGCCAGAGGCAATGGCCTGTGCCTGCTGCATGAGCCAGTCAGCGGCTGGCACGCCATCGACTTTTTCAGTTGTCGGCAGCATGACCCGGCTCAGCCGTGCCATGGGCGGCACGCGGAAGGCCCCGGGGTTCTCGTCGAAATACTTGCGCGCAGCCGCAGCGTCGGCAAGTGGCTCGCAGGTCTTCGCGAGCTTCTTGAACATCGCGCTGCCATAGATATCGTCAAACCGCATGGACTCGCGCTCGGCCAGCCGCGGCACGCCCAGGGTGTCGCCTTCGAGGCCGAGGGCGCGTGTCATCGCCATCTCACGCAAAATGGTCTGCACGCCCCAGGCGTTGCGCCTTGCAGACCGCAAATCGACGCGCCGGTCCAGGTAGTCCGACAGATCCTGCGCGGTAATCGTCTCGGCGTTGGCAAACCGCACCAGCACCACCTGGTTGTCGTCGGCCGCCACTGCGGCGGCGGCCAAGGTGAGTCCCGCCAGAGCCGTGGCAACACGGCGAATTGTATTTATCAGTTTCATGTTGAATTTTGGAAAACTGCACAGCTCAGGGCCGTGGCATTGCCCGCTCCCAGAGCGGACCATAGATCACGTCCGAGCGCTTGCCGGATGAATTGAGCACTACTACATCAAGCTGGCCGTCGCCATCGACATCCAACAGTTGCAGGCTGGTGGAAAATCCGCTGGTGCGCAGCCCCCGGGTTTCGAGCACCGCCCCTTGGGCGTCGAGGCGCTGAAGGGTCAGCAGGCT
>JBATPF010000418.1:0-6120 GCA_049291355.1 Giesbergeria sp. | reverse complement strand
GGTGGTTTCCGCAGCCCCTACGGCTCGGGCCCACGTGGCGGCGGCAATAGCGGCAATAGCGGCGGAGGCGGCGGCCGTGGCGGAGACTACGGCGGCGGCGGTTATTGATTGCCCCAGGCAACCGCTTGAAAGGCCTCTTCGGAGGCTTTTTTCAGGTCGGGTTTGCTATATTTTCAATAGCTACAGCGCTTCTTTAACGGGCGCTAGCGGCTCTTTTTATCTGAATTTCTTGGCGCCAGGCTACCGCGCACGTTGCCCTGCATTTGCAACACCTGGGCCAGGTTGTCGTATTCCAGGCCATCGGCCGCAAATTGGTCCTTGCCGCGCGTGAGCGTGACCGGACGATTCGAGCGCACGCGTTCGAGTTGCGGCCAAACGTGCAGGTATTCGCCTTCAAAGGAAAGCTGCGGCTGGGCCGGCGCGCGCGCACCGGTTGCGGCATCTCGCACCACGCGGGCATTGCCAAAGAGCTGCACTTCTGAACCGTCGGCATTGCTCAGAGCCCGCTCGGACGAGGCATGCGTGAGTCGCCCGGCGGCGTCGACAGAACGCAGCCGCATGCGATCGATTTCCAGCGTGTCGGTATCGGGATAGTGGCGGCCCATGTCGCCCCGCACTTCGCTCAGCAGCGTGCCATCGGCACCAAAATTCTTCACCGAAAAATTTTGCATAAAGTAATCGGGTTCGTGGCCGCGCGGCGCCTGCTGGGTGTCCGACGGTACCGAAGGGGCATTGCGCACCAACCACCAGCTCCCCAGCGCCAGCAGGCCCATAAGCAGAATGGGCAGGTACACCGCGACGCGGTCCCAGGCACGTTGCGTGCGGCTCCTCATGGGCAATAGCCGGCCAACAGGCGGGCGTAGGCGCCATTCGCCATGAGCAAAAGATCGCAAAACTCGCGGGCCGCTCCCACGCCAGCGCGCGCGGCGGTAATGTGGTGGGCGCGGGAGCGCACTTCGACGTGGGCATCCGGCGGGGCACAGGCAAAGCGCGCGCGCTGCATCACGGGCAGGTCGGGCCAGTCGTCTCCCATGGCGGCGGCCTGGTTCCAGGCCAGGCCCAATTGGTCCAGCAAACGCTGGGCAGCAGGGGCTTTGTCTTCGGTGCCAAACACCGCGTGCTCCACGCCCAAGGCCGAAAGCCGAAGCCGCAGCGGCGCAGAGTCGCGCCCGGTGATGATGGCCGGCACGATGCCCGCCTTCTGCAGGAGCTTGAGCCCGTGGCCGTCGAGCGTATGGAAGCGCTTGAGCGTCTCGCCGGCCTCGCTGAAGTAAATGCCGCCGTCGGTCAGCACGCCATCCACGTCGAAGAAAGCCACACGGACGTCCTGCGCAGCCAGGAGCAGCTCCGGCGCGAAGCGCAGTGCGGGCAGAGTTCCGGACTGAAGCATTTCAGCGATCATTCGCTTCATACACCGCGCATGAACAAGGCACGGCACAGCCCAGCAGTCGCCGCGCAAGGGCCGCCCCGCCGCGCTGGCGGCGTCCCCCTTCCCGCATCGCGCAGCGAAGCGAGTGAAGGGGGAAGGGGCGCAGCCGCACAGGGGGTTGTCGCAACACCTCAGATCACCTTGGCGCGCAACAGGTCGCGGATATGGACCACCCCTTGCAGGATGCCGTCTTCGTCCACCACCAGCACGCTGGTGATGCCATGGGTTTCCATGAGCGCGGCGGCGTCGACGGCCAGCGCATCTCCGCGAATGCTGCGGGGGTGGGCATGCATGAGTTCGGCGGCACTGGCAGGGCGCAAATCGGCGCCGCTCTCGATGCGCCGGCGCAGGTCGCCGTCGGTAAAAATGCCCAGGATGTGGCCGGCTTCGTCAACCACAGCGGCAGCGCCCAGGCCCTTGGCGCTCATCTCGCGCATCAATTCGATAAAGCCCGCCTCCGGGCGCACCTGCGGCAGCTCGTCGCCACTGCGCATGACGTCGCTGACATGCGTGAGCAATTTGCGCCCCAGCGCACCGCCGGGGTGGGAGCGGGCGAAATCCTCGGCGCGAAAACCGCGCGCATCGAGCAAGGCCACAGCCAGCGCGTCGCCCATGGCCAGTTGCGCCGTGGTGCTGGTGGTGGGCGCCAGATTCAAGGGACAGGCCTCGCGTTCGACACTGCTGTCGAGCACGGTGTCGGCGTGTTGGCCCAAGGTGGAGCCGGGCCGCCCGGTGATGGCCACCAGCGGCGTACCCAGCCGGCGCAGCACGGGCAGGATGGCCGTCAGCTCCGCGCTTTCGCCGCTGTTGGAGATGGCGAGCACGAGATCGCCCGAAGTGACCATGCCCAGATCGCCGTGGCTGGCCTCTGCGGGGTGCACAAACAGAGCGGGCGTGCCGGTGGAGGCCAGCGTGGAGGCAATCTTCCGGCCCACATGGCCGCTTTTGCCCATACCCATGACCACGACCCGCCCCGGCGCAAGCAGCATCGCGTGGACGGCATCGCAAAAAGACGTGTCCAAAGCGCCGGCCAATTGGTTCAGCGCTGCCGCTTCGATTTCGAAAGTTTCGCGCCCCAGACGCAGTGCCTGCTCTGGGTCGAACGGGCGCGTGGAGGCAGAAGCAGCATGCATGGAGCGATTCTATCGGTGGCCAAAAAACCTGTTTGTGATCTTCCAGGCGTCGCCGGGAAATCGCAGACAGATACCAAGTTTCTCAGTGTGCCGCACTTGCACCAGCTAGCATTGGACGATGTCCAGCCTCGCTCTCACGCTCTTGTACCTGCTGGCTGCGGTCTTGGGCGTTGTTGCGTGCCGCAGTCTTCGCATGCCTCCCATGCTGGGCTATCTCATTGCGGGCGTGCTGATCGGACCGAACGCCCTCGCGCTGGCAAGCAACTCGGAGAGCGTGCGCCACCTGGGCGAATTCGGTGTGGTGTTTCTGATGTTTGCCATTGGCCTCGAGTTCAGTCTGCCGAAGTTGCGGGCGATGCGGGCCCAGGTGTTTGGGCTCGGGCTGCTGCAGGTCGCCCTAACCATGGCCGTGGGGTTTGGCGGCACGCTGCTGCTGGCGCAGTGGCTCGGCGGTGTGTGGGACGTAGGCTGGCAAACCGCCCTGGCGCTCGCTGGCGTGTTGTCGATGAGCAGCACGGCCATCGTCGTGAAGCTGATGTCCGAGCGCGCAGAGATCGAGAGCGAGCACGGGCGCAACGTGATGGGCATTTTGCTGTTCCAGGATCTCGCCGTGGTGCCGCTTTTGGTGCTGGTGCCGGCGCTGGGCTCGTCGCCCGAGCATCTGCTGGGGGCTCTCGGCCTGGCGCTGCTCAAGGCCACGGTGCTGGTCACGGTGCTGCTCACGGGAGGCCAGGGGGTGATGCGCTGGTGGCTCACCCTGGTGGCGCGTCGCAAGAGCGATGAGCTGTTCATGCTCAACCTGCTGTTGATCACGCTGGGGCTGGCCTGGCTGACGGATCTCGCCGGCCTGAGCCTGGCGCTGGGCGCCTTCATCGCTGGCGTCTTGGTGTCGGAAACCGAGTACCGGCACCAGGTGGGCACCGATATTCGCCCTTTTCACGACGTTCTGCTCGGGCTGTTTTTCATCAACATCGGCATGATGCTGGACTGGCACATCCTGCTGGAGCAGTGGTGGCTGGTGCTCGGGCTGTTGGTGGTTCCCTTGCTGCTCAAGCTGCTGATCATTCTGGCGCTGGCGCGCCTTACCGGGGCGAGCACCGGGGTGGCGCTGCGCACCGGCCTTTATCTTGCGCAGGCCGGCGAGTTCGGCTTTGTGTTGTTGTCGCTGACGCTGCAAAACGGCCTGCTGCGGCCGGCATTGATGAACCCCATCCTCGCAGCCATGGTGCTTTCCATGGTGGCCACGCCCTTCCTCATCCTCTACAGCAACCGCATCGTCATGCGCCTGGTGGCCAGTGACTGGCTGCTGCAGTCGCTGCAAATGACCCAGATCGCCCGAAAGACGATCGACACCACTGGCCACGTCGTCATCTGCGGCTATGGACGCTGCGGGCAAAACCTGGCGCGCATGCTGGAGCGCGAATCCATTCCCTACCTCGCGTTGGATCTCGACCCTGATCGCGTGCGCCAGGCCGCCGCCGCTGGCGACAAGGTGGTGTACGGCGACGCAACCCGCCTGCAGGCCCTGATGGCGGCGGGTCTGGTGCGCGCCAGTGCGGTTGCCGTCACCTATTTGGAGCTGCCGGCCGCACTCAAGGTGCTGGCGAACGCGCGCGCACATGCCCCGCAGGTGCCCGTGGTGGTGCGCACACAGGACGACTTGCACCTGGAGCGCCTGCGCGAAGCCGGCGCGACCGAAGTGGTGCCGGAGGCCATCGAAGGCTCGCTGATGCTGGCCAGCCACGCGCTCGCATTGGTGGGGGTGCCCATGCGGCGGGTGCTGCGCATCGTGCAGGACCAGCGCGACGCCCGCTACCAGCTGCTGCGCGGCTATTTTCACGGGGCCGACGACGACACGGCCGCCGAACGCGAGCAAGCCCGGCTGGTCACGCTGACGCTGCCCGCCGGTGCAGCGACCCTGGGCCAGCCCCTGGGGCAACTCGGTTTGCCCCAAATGGGCGTGAGCGTGGTGAACCTGCGCAACGGCCTGGGCCACCCGCTGGCGGCCAACAACGCGTCGGTGCTGGCCGAGGGGGATACGCTGGTGCTGTCGGGCGCGCCCCCTGCGCTGGCGCTGGCGGAGGAGCGGCTGCTGCGCGGCTGATGTGGGCGGCAGCGCCTTGGGCACTGCAGGACAACCCGGGCACGCAGCTTATGCAGGCTGTGCGAACAAGGCCTCGGGAGGGCCGGGGCGCCCAAACAAATAGCCTTGAAACCGGCGACAGCCGTTGTTCAGCAAGAACTGCCACTGTCCTTCGGTTTCAACCCCTTCGGCCACCACATCGAGGCCCAGGCTCTGGGCCAGCGTAATGATGGTGCAGGCGATGGCCGCGTCGTTGGCGTCCGTCACAACGTCGCGCACAAAACTCTGGTCGATCTTGAGCTGCTCCAGTGGCAGACGCTTGAGGTAAGCCAAGCTCGAATACCCGGTGCCGAAATCGTCCAGCGAGAAGCCCACGCCCCGGCTGCGCAGTGCCTGCATTTTGGCGATGCAGTCTTCCACGTCGTGCAGCAACAAGCTTTCCGTGAGTTCGAACTTCAGTAGCGCAGGGTTCACGCCGGTCTCTTCCAGAATGGAGAGGGTTTGGGCGACAAATTCCGGGTGCCGAAACTCCTGCGCACTGACATTGACCGAAACCGTCCATGCGGCACTCCGGCTCGCTTGCGCCCAAGCTGCCAGTTGCTTGCAGGCGCTTCGCAGCACAAACCGCCCCAACGGCAAAATCAGCCCTGTCTGCTCAACCACGCTGATGAACGCCCCCGGCATGACCAACCCGCGCTGGGGGTGCTGCCAACGCACCAGCGCTTCGGCGCCAAGAAGCCCGCCACTGGGGTCCACGACACGCTGGTAATGCACAAAAAATTCCGACTGCACCAGCGCCTGGCGGATATCGGCTTCCAACAACGACCGTGCCGATGCGGCAGCCTGCATTTGGGGGTCGAAGAAACACACTGTGTTGCGCCCTTGCGCCTTGGCCTCGTACATCGCAATGTCGGCGCGCTTGAGCAGTTCCTGGGCACTGCAGGGGCTTCCCTCGAACAACGTGATGCCGATGCTGGGCGTGCTGTGGATCGAGCGCTCTTCGATCTCGTACGGTTGATTGAGCCGCGCCAGAATTTTCAAGGCCACCGTTTCGACTTCCTGCGCGGCTTGCGTCTGGCTACCGCCCAGCCCTTGGAGAACGACGACAAACTCATCGCCGCCCAGCCGGGCCACGGTGTCCGTGGCGCGGAGTCCTTCGGTCAGGCGCTGCCCCACTTCGCGCAGCAAGCGGTCTCCCCACTCGTGCCCAAGCGTGTCGTTGATGTCTTTGAAATTGTCCAGATCCAGAAACAGCAGCGCCCCGTGCGTGCCGAACCTTGCGCACTGCACCATCACCTGATTCAGCCGGTCCACCAGCAGGCGCCGGTTGGGCAGGCCGGTCAAGTCGTCGTAAAAAGCGAGTCGCTGGATCTCTGCCTCCGCCCGCTTGCGCTCGGTGATGTCGCGTGCGACACCACGGTAGCCGGTAAAAAGCCCCTCCGCATCGAAGATCGGCTCGCCGCTGAGCCCCATCC
>JBATPF010000417.1:0-2058 GCA_049291355.1 Giesbergeria sp. | reverse complement strand
AGCGGCGGCAGCGTTTCGATCAGGGTGTCGATGTCGGGTGCCGGCGCGACGCTCTCGCCGGCGGCATTGCGCTTGCCGCAGCGCCCGCCCTTGCACGCGGGCGCATCGCTGCCGCCCAACAGCTTGTCGAATTCCTGGGCCACCAGTTCACGGTGGGCGTCAAGCTCGCGCAGAAAAGCGCAGGCGCTCTCGCACCCCAGGGTGGTGGCGATCCAGGCCAGGTCGTCGTCGCGTGTCGGCAGGATGTGGGTCTGCTGGTCGTCCAGGTACTGGATGCGGTGCTCCACGCGGCGAAGAAAAACGTACGCGCGCGCCAGGGCTTCGGCGGTCTCCTGCGGCATCAGGCCGGCCTGGGCGATGCGGGGCAGCGCGTCCAGCGTGGGGCGCCTGCGCAGTTCAGGAAACTGACCACCGCGCACCACTTGGAGGAGCTGCACCGTGAATTCGATCTCCCGGATGCCGCCGCGCGAGAGTTTGACGTCGTTGGCGCGCTCGGGACGCCCCGCGCTGCGCTGCGCCGCGTGCTCGCGAATCTGGTGGTGCAGGGCGCGCAACGCGTCGAACACGCTGTAGTCCAGGTAGCGCCGGAAAACAAACGGCAGAACCACGCTGCGCAGCGCCTGTACCGCGCCCCCGGTGACGCTGGCGCGCGGCGCCACCACCCGGCTTTTGAGCCAGGCAAAGCGCTCCCATTCACGCCCCTGCACCTGCAGGTATTCTTCCAGCGCCGCCAGCGAGATGGCGGCGGGCCCCGAATTGCCATTGGGCCGGAGCGCGAGGTCCACGCGAAAAACGCAGCCGTGCTCGGTGACTTCGCCGATCAGCGCATAAATCATCTTTACGGCACGGCCGAAGTACTCGTGGTTGGAGATGCGCCCGCGCCCATCGCTGGTGCCAGCGGTGTCGCCATCGCTGGCATACACGTAGATCAGGTCGATGTCGCTCGACACGTTGAGCTCGCGCGCGCCGAGTTTGCCCATGCCGACAATCCACAGGTCCACCGGCCCGCCTTCGTCCGCCTGCGGTGCGCCGTGCCGGGCGTCCAGTTCGGCCCGCGCGTGCTGGCAGGCCTGGTCCAGCGCCAGCTCGGCCAAGTCGGTCATGGCGCGTGTGACTTCGGACAGTTCGGCCTGTTGCGCGCAATCGAGCACCATCGTGCGTTCGATGACGATCTGGCGCAGGACGCGCAGGGCGGTGGGCAGATCGTTGCCGCGCTCGCGCAGCGCCGCCAGCGCCTGCTCCATGGTCTCGCGCACCGGCATGCCTTCGGGCAGCAGCGCCAGCTCCTGGGCGTAGCGGCGGTGCAGGCGCTGGAAAAAGCGCGAATGCGCAGCGGGGGCGGTGTCGATGGCAGTGCGGACGGACAAATCAGAGGGCATGGCCTGTGCGGCAAGGAGCGCCGCCAATGAGGACTCGGGTTCGGGCAGTTCCAGACGCGATCAGGGGGTCATAATTCTTGGAAGACTCCGCCAGAACATGACCGAACCCCTTGCACACCCCACCCGCCTGCTGAGATGGGTGGCGGTGCTCGCTCGGTGGTCCCTGGGTCTGCTGCTGGCCATTTTTCTGCTCCTGACGCTCGCCTGGGGCACGCTTCACGGCTGGATTGTGCCGCGAATCGGCGAATACCGTTCGTTCATCGAGGCGCGCGCCGAGCAGGCCCTGGGCGTGCCCGTGCGCCTGGGCGCGATCAGCGCGCGGACGGAGGGATTCATCCCTACCTTCGAGTTGGGCGATGTGGTGCTGCTCGATGCACAGGGGCGCCAAGCCCTGCGCCTGCCGCAGGTGGTGGTGGCGATCTCGCCGCGTTCCCTGCTGAGCCGAGGTTTCGAGCAGTTGTTCATCCAAGGCCCGCAGGTCGACGTGCGGCGCACGGCAGACGGCCGCATCTGGGTGGCGGGTCTCGATGTCAGTGCTGCCGGCGAGGGCAGTGGCGCAGCCGACTGGTTGTTCTCGCAGCCCGAGGTGGTGGTGCGCGGTGGCCGCGTGCTTTGGACGGACGAACTGCGCGGCGCCCCGCCGCTGGCTCTGGAGCAGGTGGACCTGCTGCTGCAGAAC
>JBATPF010000416.1:0-3088 GCA_049291355.1 Giesbergeria sp. | reverse complement strand
TTCTGAGCCGGGGCACCGGGCGCTGCCGCCGGCGGTGTCGCCTGGCGCTGCGTCACGGTGCTCGATTGGCGGCCAAAGGACTTGCCGCCCCCCATGCGCCGGGCTTCAGCTTCGGAAAACGACAGGAGCAGCACCAGGGCCATCAGGGCCGGGAGGAATTTCTTCATGGCTATTTCCTTCTGTTTAACACTTGATTCCAACATGCAGGGCGACCACGCCGGCTGTCATGTTGTGGCAATCGACATGGCCAAACCCGGCCTTGTGCATCAGCGCTTTGAGCGCCTGCTGGTCCGGGTGCATGCGAATCGATTCGGCCAGATACCGGTAGCTGTCGGCGTCGCCCGTCACCAGCTGGCCGATGCGCGGCAGGATGTTGAAGGAGTACCAGTCGTACACCTTGGACAGCGGTTGGGCCACCTTGGAAAACTCCAGCACCAGCAGCTTGCCCCCCGGCTTGAGCACGCGGCACATCTCGGCCAGCGCAATCTCCTTGTGCGTCATGTTGCGCAGGCCAAAGGCCACGCTGACGAGATCAAAATGTCCGTCAGGGAACGGCAGTTGCTCGGCGTCGCAAACAGTAGTCGGCAGGACCACCCCAGCGTCGATCAGGCGGTCGCGCCCGGTGCGCAGCATGGCCTCGTTGATGTCGGTATGCACCACCTGGCCGCGCTCGCCCACCTTTTTGGAGAAAGCCAGCGCCAAATCGCCCGTGCCGCCGGCAATATCCAGCACGCGCTGGCCCTCCTGCAGGTTGGCGACCAGCACCGTGTAGGCCTTCCAGGCGCGGTGCAGGCCACCCGACATCAGGTCGTTCATCACGTCGTACTTGGACGCCACGGAATCGAACACACCGCGCACGCGGCGCGCCTTGTCGCGCTCGTCCACCGACTCGAAACCAAAATGTGTAGTGCTCATGGAGGGAATGCTAGCTGCTTGGGTGACAACCCTGTAAATGCGTGGGATATCAGACATTTAAGCAGAATATCGCTCTAGCGCTTACAGATAATGCGTCAACAGCTACTAAAACCATAGTGAAACAGTGGCAAATCTGCCACCTTCCCAAACGAATCAGTGCCCGCCGCAGCCGTGTGCGGTCTTGCTTTTGGTCTTGCTCACGCCTTTGGGCGCCATGGAAGCGTCACGGTCCACCCCCGCAGCGGCCAACCGGGCCTCGTAGTCGGCCCACAGTTCGGCCTGGCGCGCACCCAGTTCGTAGAGGTAGTCCCACGAGAAAATGCCGCTGTCGTGGCCATCGGAAAACGTTGGCTGCACGGCGTAATTGCCCACCGGCGCCAGCTCCACCAGCGCCACTTCTCGCTTGCCGGTCTGCAGCACCTCCTGGCCCGGGCCATGGCCCATGACCTCAGCCGACGGCGAGTAAACGCGCATCAGCTCGAACGGCAGACGAAAGTGCGCGCCGTCGGAAAACACCACCTCGAGCACGCGCGAAGCCCCGTGGACGGTGATGGATTCGGGTGTGGGGGCGCCGGGTTTGAGGCCTGCCATGGGGATTTCCTTGTAGGACAACGATGGGCGAAACGGGCCACCATTGTCCCATCGGCGCTGTGGCTGCCGGCCCATCCGGCGCACAGGAACCCTTGCGCCCCGGTGGTTACAGGGCGTCCAGCGGGCTCAAAATCCCGCGCCCGCCTTTGTTCAGTACATGGGTGTAAATCATAGTGGTGCTCACATCGGCATGGCCTAGGAGTTCTTGCACCGTGCGGATGTCGTATCCCGCCTGCAGCAAATGCGTGGCAAACGAATGGCGCAGCACATGCGGGCTAACCGGCTTGTCAATCTGCGTGAGCTTGGCCGCCTCGCGCACGGCACGCTGCACCGATTCGGGATACACATGGTGGCGGCGCTCAATCTGTGCGCCCGTTGCGGCATCCGGGCGCGGATCTACCGAACGCACCGGCGACGGGAACACGTATTGCCACGCCCAACTGCGGTCCGCATGCGCGTACTTCACGGCCAGCGCATGCGGCAAGTGCACGCGGCCAAAACCGGCATCAAGGTCTTTCTCATGCAAGGCCCTGGCTTTTTGCAATTGCCGTTGCAAGGGGCCGATCAGATTCTCGGGCAGCACCGTCACCCGGTCTTTGTTGCCTTTGCCCTCCCGAATCACGATCTCGCGCCGCGCGAACTCCACATCCTTGACGCGCAGACGCAGCGCCTCAAGCAAGCGCATGCCCGTGCCGTACAGCAATTGCGCAATCAGCCCGGTCATGCCCTGCATGTGCAGCAGCAAATCGCGCACCTCGGTGGCCGTCAGCACCACCGGCAAACGCTTAGGCGTTTTGGCCTGCACCACATCGTCCAGCCAGGGCAAGTCCACCCCCAGCACCTGTTTGTACAAATACAAAAGTGCGGCTTTGGCCTGATTCTGGGTGGAGGCGGAGACATGGCGGTCGACTGCCAGATGGGTCAAAAACGCCTCCACCTCAGCCGCACCCATTTCCTGCGGGTGGCGCTTGCCATGAAACAAGATAAAGCGCCGCGCCCAATCGACATAAGCGGTCTCGGTGCGGATGCTGTAATGGCGGGTGCGCAGGTGGTCGCGCAGGCGAACCAAGAGCTTGGGCGGCGCCGTGACGGCGGGCGATGAAGGTGCCGCTTCGGCCAGCCGATCAGGAGGCGATGTCATCCGCAAAATTTTAGGTTTGCCTAACCGCATGATGCATGGGAATTTCCCTAGAAGATGATGGATACATCTTGTTTTGGCGGACGGGATCACGTAGGATTTCTGTCGTCCAATTCTAGTTAGCCCGCTCTGAAAATCGCTTTATCCTGGCTTATGGTTTGTTCACCTGCATTCACCTTCTCAAGCGGTTCTCCGTTGGGTGTCTTGTCGTGTGCCGGGCTTTGCCTTTCTGGTCTGCGCCGGTTTCAAGACTTTTTGGCCGCTAGCGCTTGTGCAGCTTGCGCTGGTAGCTATCGTTTTGTAAGCATTGCGCCGCTTCTGTGGCGTGGTGCTTTTTCGCAGTTAGCGCGCGTCGTCAAGTTTGGGTTTCCATTGCTGGCGTCTGTGTCTAACTGTTCGTTGCAGCGGACGGCTACGCCGCTCGCTGAACTCGGGCGTTAGGCC
>JBATPF010000415.1:0-6776 GCA_049291355.1 Giesbergeria sp. | reverse complement strand
GGTCACGCGCAACGACGCCGAGGCCGGCGTATTCAATGGCGACGTGGGCCTGGCCTTGCCGGCTGCGGGTGGCGCCGGTCTGCGCGTGTTTTTTGCCGATGGCCCCAGGCTGCGCTCGGTTAGCGTGGCGCGGCTGGCGCATGTGGAAACCGCGTTTGCCATGACGGTGCACAAGGCGCAGGGCTCGGAGTTCGAGCATACCGCGCTGGTGCTGCCGCCGCACGCGGGCGCCTTGCTCTCGCGCGAACTGGTCTACACGGGCATCACCCGTGCGCGCCAGGTCTTTACGCTGGTGGCGCCACGCGCCGGGCTGCTGGCGCAGGCGGTGCAGCAGCGCACCCAGCGCGCCAGCGGCCTGAAAGACCTGCTGCAGTACGGCGCCGAATGAGGGACAGCCGAAAGCGCCACCTACAATCCGGCGCTATGCACACCCTGCGCCGCTTTCGCGCTCTCACCAGTTTCCTGCTGGTGTGGTTTGCTCTGTCGTTGGGCGCAGCGACGGCCTCGCCGTTCGTCAATCCGCAGTCGGTGCAACTGGTCTGCTCAGCCAGCGGCGATGTCAAGCTCTTGGTGGTGGGCGGCGATGGCGCGCAGTTGCAGCGCGGCCATACCCTCGACTGTCCGCTGTGCGTGCACTTTGGCAGCGCCGCCCCGCCGCCTGCGCCTATCCGCCTGCCGCAGGCTCAGCCGCTGGCCGATGCCCTGCGGCCGGTTCCCACCGCGCACATTGCTGCGCGCACCGCTGCGCCGCTGCCGGCGCGTGGGCCTCCCTTCGCCTGAACTCTCAAATGGATAGCTGTCAGCGCTTATTCAATAAGCGCTAGAGCCATTTTTAGCGCCAAATTCGTACCTGCTGCGCGGCGCACTTTGATTTTTCTTGAGGAGTTCTCCATGTTCCGTCGTTTCACCACCCCCTTGCTGTTCGCCGCCGCTTTTCTGGCCGGCAATGTCTATGCGCAGGGCGCTGCCCCTGCCTCCGTCGATGGGGCCTGGGCGCGCGCCAGCGTGCCTGGCCAAAAATCCTCGGGCGCCTTCATGCGCATCACCGCCAGTGAGCCGCTGCAACTTCTGCGCGCCGAGACGCCCATCGCCGGCCACGCCGAAGTGCACGAGATGAAGATGGACGGCAACGTCATGAAAATGCGCGCTATGCCGGAACTCGATCTGCCGGCCGGCAAGGCGGTCGAACTCAAGCCAGGCGGCTACCACATCATGTTGATGGACTTGAAGGCGCCGCTGGCCAAGGACACGCAATTGCCGCTGACTCTGGTGTTCAAGGACGCCAAGGGTGAGGAGCGTCGCATGGAGCTGCAGGTGCCCGTTGCGACGATGGCGCCCGGTGGCCCGGCGGCTCCCATGGCGATGCCCATGCACAAACACTGAGCGCCTGGCAACCGAAACGCCGCTGGCAAGCCCCACAGCGGCGGCGCATTGGAGTAAGCTGTCCGCACCCCCTTTTTCCACCTTCAGCGGAAGCAACCATGAGCGATTCAACCCCCTTTGGTTTCGGCAAGTTCGTCCCCGGCTTTGACTTCCTGCAAGGCTTGGCCAAGGGCGCTGCGGGAGGCATCCCGCAGTTGCCCCAGCTCTCCAATTGGGTTGCGCCCACCATCAGCGTGGAAGAGCTGGACAAGCGCGTTGACGAGCTCAAAGCCGTGCAGTTCTGGCTGGAGCAAAACTCGCGCGCGCTGGCCGCCACCATCCAGGCGCTGGAGGTGCAGAAGATGACGCTGGCCACGCTCAAGGGCATGAACTTCAGCATGGGCGACGTGGCCAATGCCTTCAAGCTCAAGACCGCCGATACCGTGATGGGCGGCGTACACAAGGCGGGTGAGGGCTTGGCCCAAGCCGCGCAAATGGTCAGCGGCGTGGCATCCCGCGCGGCCGATGCGGTCCGGCCCGCAGCGGACGAAGCAGCGCCCGAGGGCGCAGGCTCGGCGCATGGTGGCGCGGACAAAAAAACCCCCGCAGGCAAATCCAAAGGCAAGGCGGGGGCCGCCAGCGTCATCGACCCGATGCAGTGGTGGGGCGCGCTCACGCAGCAGTTCCAGCACATCGCCACCTCGGCCATGAAGGACGCCGCGCGCCAGACGGCGGTGGACGCTACGCGCAACCTGGCCACCGGTCTGGCCAAGGACGCTCTGAAGACCGCCACGGGCCGCGTCAAAGCCGCTGCCAGCCCCAGGAGCGCAGCGAAGAAGCCCGTTGCCGCGAAGAAAACCGGCAAAGCCGTCGCAAAGAAGGCGGCGCCGCGCAAGAAAACCAGCCCGAGGACACGCTGAATTTGCTGGCGCAAAGGGTGCTCAGGCGCCGTTCGTCTTGGGCGGCACTTTCATGAAACTGTTTCCCACCGGCCACGCCACCCATCCGCAGGCGCGTATGGCCGCCTTGATGGCGCTGGCCCAGGTGCGCGCGCAGATCGGCGCACCCGGCCATGCTTCGGCACCCACGCTGGGCCTTCTCTACATCACCGACCACTACGCGGAGCAAGCGCAGGAAGTGCTCGACCTGCTGGCTGCTGAGTTGCCCGAAATCACCGACTGGAGCGGCACCGTGGGCGTCGGGGTGTGCGGCGGCAGCGCCGAGTATTTCGACGAGCCCGCGTTGGCGCTGATGCTGCTGGAATTGCCGTCCGACCAATACCGCGTGTTTTCCGGTGTGGCGCCGCTGTCCCGCAGTGGGGTGGGGGGCTTTGCAGCCCAGACAGCGCTGGTCCATGCCGATGGCGCCGCGCCCGACGTGGCGGCACTGGTGGCCGAACTGGCCGACCGCACCGCGAGCGGCTACCTGTTTGGTGGCCTGGCCGCCAGCCGCAACGCCAGCGTGCAATTTGCCGTGGGCGGCGACGGCAACCTTGCCGGGCAGGGGGCCGCCAGCGGGGTGTTTACCGGCGGCCTCTCGGGGGTGGCTTTTGGCGCTGGCGTGGCACTCATCTCGCGCGTTACGCAGGGCTGCCAGCCCGTCGGCCCGGTGCACCGCATCACCGAGGCCGCCGACAACGTGGTGCTTGCGCTGGACGACGAGCCGGCGCTGGAGCGATTGCTCAATACGCTGGAGGTATCGCTGACCGCCGATCCCCAGCGCGCCATCGAGCGCGTTCGCGTAACGCTTGCCGGTCTGATGGACGACGAGCGTTCGGGGCCCGCACCGGCGTTGCGCAGCACGGGCCATTTCGGCGCCGAAACGCGTGTGCGGCACATCATCGGGCTCGATGGCACGCGCCATGGCGTAGCGCTTGCAGAGCATGTGGAGAGCGGCATGCGCCTGGCGTTCTGCCAGCGCAACGTGCAGGCGGCGCGCGCCGATCTGGTGCGCATCTGCGCCGAAATCCGCGAAGAACTGGCGCCCGAGGGTGCAGCGCCCACCCACGCCATTGCCGGCGCCCTTTACGTGAGCTGTTCAGGCCGCGGCGGCCGGCATTTTGGCGGCGACAGTGCCGAGCTGCGCATCGTGCAACATGCCCTGGGCGATGTGCCGCTGGTGGGTTTCTTTGCCGGCGGTGAGATTGCGCATGCCAGCATCTATGGCTACACCGGCGTGCTGACGGTGTTTCTCGCCGAGCTGTAACGAAAAAGCGCCCCAACCGCGAGGGGCTGGGGCGTTTTGCGTGCAGCAATGCTGGCGGGGCTTAATTGCGGCGTGGGTCGTTCGGATGCCTGTCTCTTCGGTTGCGCACGCCGTCGCCATCGCGGTCACGGTCCCGGTCGTTGCGCAGGCCGTCGCCGTCCATGTCGCGGTCGTTGCGATTGCGGATGCCGTCGTGGTCGCTGTCGCGCATGCCTGGGCCGCGCCTCTGGTCCCAGCCACCGCGCTCAAAGCGCCAGTCGCCGTCGCGTTGCACCCAATTCGGCTGGCGGTACATGTAGCCGGCACGTGCCTTGGTCCAATAGCCGTCTACCCAAAGATAGCGCGTGCCGCGCCATTCCCAATGGCCGTCCACCCACACCTGGCCATGGCGCATTCCGGGCCGTGCAACCATGCGAGGCGGCGGTGGCGATGGCAGGTTGCGGTATTCGATCGTGGGGCCGGACTGAATGATCACGGTGCCCTGCGTCGCAGCCTGCGCCGGCGCCAGACTGGCGAGGGCAAGTGCGGCTGCAGCAGCGGCGATGGCGAGAGGACGATGCATCAATGTTCTCCTGGGATACGGCTTACGGGAAGCCAATGTCGCCATGGTGCGCCCTGTTTGTCAAATGGCTGTAGGGCACAAGTGAAGTTGTGTGTAGGCGGGTGTCGGGTTGCGTGCAAACGAGCGCCTGTCCGACACCGGCTTGTGAGCCCTCGGCATCACCATGGAGGAAGGCGTACATCCCTGCACGCTCCATTGTCCAAGGAGGAGACCCTGATGGCCACCAGCATCACCCAGGCAAAGCCACTGTTGACCGCTGCCGAGCTCGAACTGTTCGACCACAGCCGCGCCGACCCGATCAAGCAGTTTTCGGCCGCGCAACTGGCGGGCAAGGAGAAGCGATGCCGACCCCTGCGCGACAAGTACCGAGATCTGTATCGCCGCCAGACCGTGTCACTGCGCGGCAAAACCAACGGCGGCGCGCCATCGGCCCACGACGCCAATGCCCGTACCCAGCGCAAGGCCGAAATCCTGCAGGAGATGCTCGAACGCTTCGAGGCGCGAAGCAGCCTGCTGGCGGCGCGTGATGCGCGTGAACAGGCGTCCGCAAGCCCGCCGGTGCCTGCCAGGCCGGCGCCGCGCAAGAACACTGCGAAGACTGCAGTAAAGCCTGCTGCGAAAGCCCCCGCCAAGACGGCAAGCAAACGCGCGGCTCCGGTGTCCGCCGCGCCGGCGCCGGTCAAGCGCAGCGTCGGCAAGTCGGCTGCTTCGGGCACAGCCGCCAAAGCACCAGCGAAGAAGAAGGTCCCAACTGCAGCCAGTGCCGCCAAGCCGCGCAAACCGAAAGCGCCTGAACCGGCTCTGAGCGCCGTCGCCAGTCTGCAGCAGGCACACTCCGATGCCCCGCATATCGACCATCTCACTGGAAAAGACCCGACACCGCGCTCGCTCAAAGCGCCCTCCGAGCGTGCGCCGACTTATGGCGGCAAGGCCCGCGCGCCGAACGTCAATGCGCCGCTCGACATGGTGGCGGCCGCACAGCGGGGCAACCCGGTGCGGGCCCTACCCGGCAACGTTGCGATCCAGGGCCACGTCAGCGCCAACGTGCGCCGTGCCCAGGGCAAGCGCGACAGCCGCTGAAGCGGCGCGCGCCACCGGCGCATCAGTGAGGCGCTGCTTCCACCGAAAACGTCAGCCCGGCATGGGCTTGCAGCCGGTCGATCAGCGCCTGGCCCAGCGCCGGTGCGGGGGTCCAGATACCGCCCGGTGTGCTGGCGGCGTCCTGCAGCAGGCACACGGCTGCCTCGGCAATCATCTTGGACGTTGAGCCGTAGCCCGGGTCGCGGTCTCCCTTGACGGCCACGCGCAATGGGTGGCCACCCGCGTCCTCGCCCAAGAACAGCACGTCGTAAAACCCCGCCTCGCGCTCCTCGCGGGGCGGACCTTCGCCCGGCTTGGGGCCGCTGTCGGACCCCAGCGACTTGTCGGCCGCCACTGCCTTGGCCATCGCTTCGCCCTTCTCTCCGGCGCCGGTCACCAGCATTTCGTCGTATACAAAATCCGCCCCGTAGCGGTGCCCCATCAAAAAGTTGGAGCGGTGCACGTTGCGCGTGTTGATGGCAGCCATCACGAACGGCGCCACCCACAGGCCCAGCGCCTCGTCCACCATGGGCTTGTTGCCCGATGGCTGGCGCGGACCCTCGAAGCCGGGGGTGAGCGAGAAGGGGTTGCGCAGCAGGTCCAGCACG
Source organism: Giesbergeria sp. (assembly GCA_049291355.1). Lineage (GTDB taxonomy): Bacteria > Pseudomonadota > Gammaproteobacteria > Burkholderiales > Burkholderiaceae_C > Simplicispira. Next base: position 959 of record JBATPF010000415.1, on the reverse strand, counting down.
CCGGGGTCTGCGGCGGCTGCTGCCATGGTGGCCTTCAGGCTGGCGGCCGTGCCGCCTGAGAATGTGCCCTTCATCTTGCGCACGCGTCCGCGCACACGCTGGGCTGCATGGCCAAAGCGCGAGCGCATTTCGTTTTGCAGCATCCACACGCCCATGTCGAACGGAATGGAATCAAAGCCGCAAGAGAACACGATGCGTGCGCCGCTGGCCTTTGCCGTGGCTTCGTGCGCGTCGATCATCTGGCGCATCCAGGCCGGCTCGCCGCACAGGTCAACGTAGTCCACGCCCGCAGCCGCGCAGGCGGCCACCAGTTCGCTGCCGTAGAGCTGGTAAGGCCCTACGGTGGTCAGTACCAGCCGGGTTTGGGTCATGAGCGCCTGCAGACTGGCAGGATCGCTGCTGTCGGTCAGCACCAGGGGCGTGTCGGCGGGTGCGCCGAGGGCGTCGCGCACCGAAGCCAGTTTGTCCGCGCTGCGCCCGCCCATCGCCCAGCGCAGACCGCTGCCCGCCGAGTACCGCTGGAGCAGATACTCCACCACCAGCCGGCCGGTAAAGCCGGTGGCGCCGTGAACGACAAGATCAAAAGCTTTGGCCATGGAAAATTCCTTTGAGAGCAATGGCGGCATTGTGAAAGGCGGCGTGCCGCCCGCCTGTCGCGCAGGCGTAGGGGCCAACGCCGCCGGGGCGGGGCAGAAGAAAATGCGAGAAAAATAGAAGAAAATGGCCGCTAGCGCATGCAGTGATTGCGCTAACAGCTATCGAAAGCATAGTAATTTCCATCAGGAAAACGAAATGAGCAAATCCCTGCGTCTGTCCGAGAAATGGTTTCGCCGTGGCCTGTGGCTGGTGGCGCTGGTGTTTGCCAGCTTCCTGATTGGCCTGGGCGGCACCATCGTTGGCGACCTACCCAAGGTGGAGGCGCCGCTGGAGCTCGACCGCTTTCTGAACCAGCCCGCGGC
>JBATPF010000414.1:0-3549 GCA_049291355.1 Giesbergeria sp. | reverse complement strand
TCGGGGTAGCGCTCGCGCAGCAAGGCATGGGCCTCCAGGCCGCCGCGCACCGGGTCCCAATGGCACCAGGCGCGCGGTGCCTCGCGAATCCAGCCCAGGCGCTGCTCCATGCGCCGCGCCACCTCTTCGTGCAACCAGGGCGAAAGGGCTGGAGCGCGCTCGTGCCAGCGCGCAGCGGCCACGGGGTCAATAGTGGGAGGTAGATCGGAAGCCATGAGGGAGTGTTACAGATGGCGCCGCTTGAGCCCAACCACTGGGCACAAAAACCCCAGCGCCATGCCCTATATTGGACATCACCATGGCACGCCGCAGCCTTCTCGCACCACCTTGGCGCCCTTGGCGCACGTTCAGCGCCTGGGCGGCGCGCCTGCCCAGCCAGTGTGCCGTGTGCGGTAGCTGGCCGGCGCAGCGTTTGTGCGAAGCCTGCATTGCGCGTTTTGCGCAGCCGCGCGCGCGCTGCAGCACCTGCGCCCTGCCGCTGGCCGGGGGAGCCCGTCAGTGTGGCCAATGCCTGCGGCACCCTCCCTTGCTCGATGCCTGCATTGCGGCGCTGGACTATGCCTATCCCTGGGCTGGTGTGCTGGCGGAGTTCAAGTTTCGCGGCGACCCGGCCTGGGCGGCGCCCCTTGCCCGCCTGATGCGCAGCACGCCCTGGGCAGAACCGGCCATCGATGCCGCCGACTGGCTGATTCCCGTGCCGCTTTCCCCGGCCCGCCTGGGCGAGCGCGGGTTCAACCAGGCGGAGCGCTTGGCACGCGCACTCAGCGCGCAAAAGAGTACGCACCGCCTATTGCTGCGCCTGCATTCCGGCGCAGATCAACACACCCTGAACCGCGCGCAGCGCCTGCGCAACCTGCAGGGCGCTTTCGCGGTCGACCCGCTACTCGTCGAAGCGCTGCGCGGTCGGCACGTGGTGCTGGTGGACGATGTCATGACGACTGGCGCGACCTTGCACGCGGCGGCCCAGGTGCTGCGCCAGGCCGGCGTCGCTCACCTGACGGGTTTGGTCCTCGCCCGGGCCCCGCAGCCTGCGCACTAGAGATCGCTTGCAGCGCGGATACGCACTTTTACGCAGCAAGGGCAATGCACACAGGAAAATGCCGACAAAATCCCGGCATGTTTCACATCGTCCTCGTTGAGCCCGAGATTCCGCCGAATACGGGCAACATCATCCGCCTGGCGGCGAACACGGGCTGCACTCTGCACTTGATCGAGCCGCTCGGCTTTTCCATGGAAGACCGCATGCTGCGGCGTGCCGGGCTGGACTACCATGAATTCGCAAAAGTGCAACGGCATCCGGGCTGGACGAGCTTTCTGCGCGCCGTGCAGCCCGATCTGACCCGCATGTTTGCCTTGACCACGCACGCGACGCAAAGCGCCTTCGATACCTGCTTTCTTGCGGGCGACTGGCTGGTGTTCGGGGCCGAGACACGCGGTCTGCCTCCCGAACTGCGCGAAAGCTTTGCTCCAGCGCAGCAGGTTCGCCTGCCGATGATGGCGGGGCAACGCAGCCTCAACCTCTCCAACGCTGTGGCGGTCACGGTCTTTGAAGCCTGGCGGCAAAACAGCTTTGGTGCGGGCGCTGTCGACAGTGTGCCGGCCGAACTGCGCGCCTGATCAGATTTCCTGCGCAGCCAGCGCTTCGGGCGTTTGTTCGCTCACAAAATCCAAAAAGGCGCGCGTGCGTGCCGGCAGCATGCGCTGCGTGGGCAGCGCCGCATAGATGGTGTAGCGCGAAAGAATCCAGTCGGGCAGCACGTGCACCAAGGCCCCGGCGCTCAAGTGGCGCTGCGCCAGCAGGCGCGGAATGACGGCAACGCCCGTGCCATCGAGCACGGCCCGCAGCAGCACGTCGGTGCTGGTGGACTGCAGCACCACCGGCAGGCTCAGTTCGTGGCTTTCCCCTTCGCCCGACAGGGGCTTGAGGCAGAGTTTGCGCGCCCCGCGCCGGCCGTTGCCGGTATCGCGCAGAAAGTCGTGCGATTCCAGATCCTGCGGCTGCTGCGGCGCCCCGCGCCGCAGCAGGTAGCCGGGCGAGGCGACCACGATGGCTTCGCCCTGAAAGAGCTTGCGCGCCACCACATTGCCGTCGAAATCGTCCGGCACGACGAGAAAAGTGACGTCAAACTCGTCCACGCGTCCGGGGGCGACGTTGTCGGTGGTCAGATCAAGCACCAGCCGCGGATGGCGCTCGCGCCAGCGGGGAATCAAGGGCGCCAGAAAATAGGTGGCGATCGCTGCGGGAGCCAGCACATGCACCGTGCCCTGCAGGTCGCGCGTGCTCGCTGTGGCGGCGGCTTCGGCGTCGTCGATGTCGCTCAAAATGCTGCGCACCCGCTGCAGGTAAGCGTCTCCAGCCTCGGTGACCGCCACCTTGCGCGTCGTGCGGTGCAAAAGGCGGGTGTTGAGGTGCTGCTCCAGTTCGGCCACCACGCGCGTGACCACTGGGGGCGACATGTCGAGCGCGCGCGCCGCTGCGGCAAAACCGCCTTCGTCGGCGACGCGGGCAAACACCCTCATGGCTTGCAGGCGATCCATGGCTCAGTCTGCCCAAACCATGGCGTCGGTCGGCGTCAGGCCGGTGCGCCGTAATTGCGGGACAGCGATTCGGCCACGCAGACCGGTTTGTCGCTGCCCTCGCGCTCGACCGTCACCAGCCAGGCCATCTGAAGTCCATCGGGCGCCAGCGGTTCGGTCGATTGCAGCTGCAGGCGCGCGCGCAGCCGACTGCCCACCGGCACCGGCGCCGTGAAACGCACGCGGTTGAGGCCGTAGTTCACCCCCATGCGCGCGCCTTCGATGGCAATGCCCGTCTCGAAGAAACGCGGGATCAGCGACAAGGTGAGAAAGCCATGCGCAATCGGCGCGCCAAACGGTCCAAGGCGCGCGCGCTCGGGGTCCACATGGATCCACTGGTGGTCGCCAGTGGCCTCGGCAAATTGGTTCACTTGTTGCTGCGTGATGGTGATCCAGTCGGTCACGCTGACTTCCTGGCCTACGCAGGCCGCGACTTCGGAGTAGGAATGAAAGGTTTTCATGGCGCCAATGTAGCGCCCGCCCCCACGCCAGAGTGTCGGCCATGGGACAGCGGCGGATCACGCCGCGTCCAGCCACTGGCAAATGCCCTGCCACTGCTCCAGATCGCGCGCCACGCGGCCTGGAGCCACATCGAACAGCGTGAGCCCGTGCGCAGCCAGGTGCAGGTAGTTTTGCGTCGTGCGCAAAGTGCCCAGCACCGGAATCTCCAGGCTGTCCACGAAATGCGCCAGCTGCTCCGCGGCGCGCGTACGCGGATCGACGCGCATGCCGACGATGCCCACGGGCGTCTGGGCACTGGCGCGGTGCGCGGCCAGCTGGTCAAGAAATTCGCGCGTGGCAAAAATATCGAACACGCTGGGCTGCAGCGGCACCACGATGCGGTCGGCCAGCTTGAGCACATCCCCCAAGCGCCATCCTGTCAGCCCGGCCGGCGTGTCGAGCACCACGTGGCTGGCGCCACGCGGCGGACGGGCGATGACGTCGGCGCTCACGTCCCAACTGCCTATGGGC
>JBATPF010000413.1:0-9725 GCA_049291355.1 Giesbergeria sp. | reverse complement strand
GCCTGGAGCGGCTTCCGCATGGCGCCAGAGGACGAGATCCATCACCGGGCGCGGCGCACCGCGTTGCTTGCGCCCTCGGCATAGCGCGCCATCAGCGCGGCCTGCACGCTGTTGCCGGTGACAGGATGCTGCGCGCGGGCATAGCTGCCGTCGGCGCGCAACTGCCAGGCGTCGCGGTCATCGTGCAACGCTCCGACCAGGCACTCGTCAATGATGCGCTGGCGCAGGCGCGGATCGGACACCGGCCACGCCAGCTCCACGCGGCGCAGCATGTTGCGGTTCATCCAGTCGGCGCTGGAGAGATACAGCACCTGCTCCTCGCCATGGGCAAAATAGAACACCCGCGCATGCTCCAGAAAACGGCCGATCACCGAGCGCACACGAATGTTTTCGCTCACACCCGGCACGCATGCGGGCACGATGCAGGCGCCGCGCACGATCAGGTCGATGCGCGCCCCCTGGGTCCCCGCTTTCAGCAGCGCCAGCGCCAGCGCCTCGTCCGTGAGCGCGTTCATCTTGAGGACGATGCGCGCTTGCTGCCCCTGCGCTGCCGCCTCACCCACTGCGGCCACGCATTTGAGCATGCGCTGCTGCAGGTGAAACGGCGCCACCAGCAAGCGCCGCATGCGCGGCAGTGCACTCTGGCTCGCCAGATGACTGAAGACCTGGTCCATGTCGGCGGTGAGCATGGGGTCGGCCGTCAGGTAGCTCAGATCGGTGTACAAGCGCGCGGTGCCCGCATTGTAATTGCCCGTGGAAAGATGGCCATAACGCCGCATGCGCCGGCCTTCGCGCCGAGTGATGAGTAGCATCTTGGCGTGCGTCTTGAGGCCAAGCACCCCGTACACCACCTGGGCGCCAGCGCTCTCGAGCGCCTCGGCCCAGTTGATGTTCGCTTCCTCGTCAAAGCGCGCCTTCAGCTCCACCACCACCATCACTTCCTTGCCCAGCCGCACCGCCTCGCGCAAAAGCTCCAGCAACTGCAGGTCCGAGCCGGTTCGGTAGATGGTCTGCTTGATGGCGACCACCGCCGGGTCAAACACGGCTTCGCGCAGCAGCGCAAGCACCGCATCGAAGCTCTCGTACGGCTGGTGCACCAGCGCGTCCCCGGCGTGCAGATGCGCGAACAGCGAGCCGGTGCGCGGCAAATCAACCGGCCAGCGCGGCGTCCAGGCCGGGAACAGCAGCGCGGGCTCGCTGGCCAGATCGACCAGTTGAGACAAGCGCACCAGATTCACCGGGCCTTCCACGCGGTACATGGCCGCCTCGGGCAGTTCAAATTGGTGCAGCAGGAAGGCGCAGAGAAACTCCGAGCAGCCCGCCGACACCTCCAGGCGCACCGCCTGACCAAAATTGCGCTGCTGCAGGCCCTGGCGCAGCACGGTGCGCAGACTGCGCACGTCTTCTTCGTCCACCGCCAGATCGGAATGGCGCGTGACGCGAAACTGCGACATTTCCGTCACCTCACGGCCCGGGAACAGGTCGGACAAGTGCGCGCGCACCACGCTTGAGACGCTGACGAACTGCCGGCCTTCGGGCGCGACGGACGCCGGGAGGCGGAAAAAGCGCGGCAAGGCCCGCGGCACGCGCACGATGGCCACCTCGTTGTGGCGACCGAACGCATCGCTGCCGGAGAGCCGGACGATGAAATTGAGCGACTTGTTGGCCACCTGGGGAAAGGGATGCGCGGGGTCCAGGCTCACCGGCAGCAGCAACGGACGCACCTCGCGCTCGAACAGGGCACGCACCCAGCGGTGCTGTACGGGCGAACGCTCGCCATGCGCGATGACCCGGATGCCCTGCTGCGCCAGTTGCGGGAGCAATTCGTTCTGGTAGAGCGCGTACTGCCGATTCACCAATTGGCGCACCGTGGACGCAATGGCCTCGAAAGCCGGCCGGCCGCCTCCCGAACTGCGCGCAGACGCCAGGTGCAGCTCGGCGCGCACTTCAAAAAACTCGTCCAGGTTGGACGACACAATGGCCAGGAAGCGAAGGCGCTCAAGCAAAGGCACGTCGGCCCTCGCAGCCCAGTCGAAAACGCGTTGGTTGAACGCCAGGATGCTCAGATCGCGATCCAACAGCGCGGCTTCCAAGCGGGGCACAGCGGCAGGTACGGGCTTGGGCCGCCCACGCAGCGGCGCCGCGACTTCAGCGGGCGGGGGCACAACGAGGCACAGGGGCGGACGAAGCATAGGCAAGCGGAACCCTCAAAGCAAAAAGACGGCCTGCGACGGCCAGGCCGCGCCGACGAAGTGCGCAAGTGGCGTACGCACACCGCGCTTGGTGTGCCTGGCAGTTTGTCCAGTCTTTGTGACACGCCCGTGACACTCCCGCGCCCGCGCCAGGGACCAGCGAGTCGTCTACTACCAGACGCTCCGCAGGCACGCACTCGCAGATCGATCCAGGAGCGTCCACGGCCGATGGCGAAACAATTTCATACAATCTCGCGGCCAAGGCCCCCCTGCATCCGCCCGGCCGCCTCTGCACCGCTGTTTCATTGAACCAATTCGCCCCCTTCCTTTCTGCCGCGCCCCTCAACATGGCCTCGCCTGAGCGCACCCTGCAAGAGCTGCAGGCGCTGCTGGACAACGCGGGGGCGGGCATCGTTTTCATCCGCGAACGGCAGGTGGTGCGCTGCAATGCCCGGTTTGCACAGCTGTTCGGCTATGCCTCGGCGGCCGAACTGATTGGCCAGCGCAGCGAGAGCTTTTCCCTGGGTCGAGCGGCCTACCGCGATCTGGGGCGCGCGGCCTTTCCCGTGATCGCGGCCGGCAAGCCCTACACCACCGAACGCGAAATGCGGCGGCGCGACGGCCGGCGTTTCTGGGCCCGCCTCACCGGCAGCCTGATCAACACTGCCGAGCCGCTCGATGGGGCCGTCTGGGTCCTCGATGATCTCGATGCGCAAAAAACTGCGCAGAAGCAACTGGAAGCCGCTTTGTGGGAAAAGCAGACCTTGTTTGACCACGCCATGGTGGGCATCGTCTACCTCGTCGACCGCAAGATGACGCGCTGCAACAGCTTCTTCGAAAACATGCTGGGCTACGGTCCGGGCGAGCTGACCGGCTGCTCGACGCGGCAGTGGTATGCCACCGACGCCGAGTGGGACGACATTGCGCAGCGCAGCCATCCGGTCCTGCAGCGCGGCGATTCGTTTGCGGGCGAAGTCACCATTTGCCGCAAGGACGGCAGCCAGATCGTCTGCGAAGTCCGCAGCCGGGCCTTGCATCCGGGCAAGCCCGAGTTGGGATCGCTATGGACCGTGATGGACGTGACCGAGCGCCGCAGCGCCCAGGCCGCGGTGGCTCAGGCCCAGGCCGAGCTCGAACGCCAAGTGCAGGAACGCACGCGCGAGCTCAGCGAAACCGTCGACACCCTGCACCGCGAAATGAAAGAGCGCCGCGTCGACCGCGACCGCATCCACTGGCTGGCCCACTACGACGCCTTGACTGGTCTGCCCAACCGCACGCTGCTGGCCGAGCGCAGCCGCGACGCCATTGCGGCGGCTCAGCAAAACAACACACCGCTGGCCGTCGTTTTCCTCGACCTCGACCATTTCAAGCACGTCAACGACTCGCTGGGCCACCGCGTCGGCGATGCCCTGCTGGTGGCCATTGCCGAGCGCCTGCGCGCCGTGGTGCGCGACAAGGATACGGTCTGCCGCCTCGGCGGCGACGAGTTCATTCTGCTGCTGCCCGGCGCCGATGCCAGGGGTGCTGAACGCGTGGCAGGCAAACTGCTCGATGCCTCCAAGACGCCCTACCAGATAGGACACCACGAGCTGACCATGGCGCCCTCGATGGGCATTGCCGTGTTCCCTCGCGACGGCGCAGATTTCGAAACGCTTACGCAATCGGCCGACGTGGCCATGTACCGTGCCAAGCAGGGCGGGCGCAATACCCACCGGTTCTTCACGCCCGAGATGCAGGCCCAATCGGCCCGCGCCCTGATGCTGGAGAACGCCTTGCGGCGCGCGCTCGAGCGCGAGCAGTTCACGCTGCACTACCAGCCACAGGTCGGTATGGCCACCGGCCAACTGCGCGGCGTCGAAGCGCTGCTTCGCTGGCAGCACCCCGAACTGGGCGCCATCTCGCCCACCGAATTCATCCCGCTGGCCGAAGACAGCGGCCAGATTCTGGCCATTGGCGATTGGGTGCTGCGCACAGCCCTGGCGCAGCTGCGCGCCTGGCAACAGGCGGGCCATGCGGTGCCCAGCGTGGCCGTCAACCTCTCGGCCGTGCAGTTTCGCCAGCCCGGCATGCCCGAACGCATTGGCCAGATGCTGGCCCAGGCCGAGCTGCCGGCGCATGCGCTGGAGCTGGAGCTGACCGAGGGCGTGGCCTTGGACGACCCGCAGTCGGCGAGCGCCACCATGGACCAACTGAACGCCCTTGGTGTGCGCCTGGCCATTGACGACTTCGGCACCGGGTATTCGTCGCTCAGCCTGCTCAAGCGCTTTCACATCCACAAGCTCAAGATCGACCAGTCCTTTGTGCGCGACCTGGGCGAGGACGCCAGCGACCGCGCCCTGGTCAGCGCCATCGTGCGCATGGCACAGGCCCTGGGCATCGAGACCACCGGCGAGGGTGTCGAGACAGTGCAGCAGCTCGCCTTCCTGCTGGAACAGGGTTGCACCGAGGCCCAGGGCTATTTCTACGCGCGCCCCATGCCTGGCGACGCCCTGCCCGGCTGGCTGCACGCCCACCCGCAGGCTGCAGGCAAAGAACCTGCGACTTGAAGGCCAAAATTTCAAGGAAAAAGGGCCCCTAGCGCTTATTGGGCCTAGGTTTTCAGCTATTTTCTGGATAGCAAATGGCCGCTATCTGCAGCGCGTGAGAAAATGCCCCATTACTCACCAGACACCCAAAGAAAACACCATGGAAGCAGAACGCATCAACCTCATCGGCAACTCCCTGCAAGACCTCACCGAGCGCACGCGTGAGTTACGGGGGTATCTTTGACTACGATGCCAAATATGAACGCCTGCGCACGGTAAACGCCTCGCTGGAAGACCCCTCGGTCTGGAACGACCCAAAGAAGGCCCAGGAACTCGGCAAAGAGAAAAAGTCTCTCGACGGCGTGGTGGTCACGCTCGAGCGCCTGACGCGCGAACTCGCCGACAACACCGAGTTGTTTGAAATGAGCCGCGACGAAGGCGACGAGGCCGGCCTTCGCACCATCGAGAGCGAAACCGCCAAACTGCGCCCGGACATCGAGGAGCTCGAATTCCGCCGCATGTTCCGCAACGAAGCCGATCCGCTCAACTGCTATCTCGACATTCAGGCTGGCGCCGGCGGCACCGAGGCCTGCGACTGGGCCAGCATGCTGCTGCGCCAGTACCTGCGCTACGCCGAGCGCAAGGGCTTCAAGACCAGCGTGGACGACGAAACCGCGGGCGACGTGGCCGGCATCAAGGGCGCGACGATCCACATCGAGGGCGAATACGCCTACGGCCTGCTGCGCACGGAAACCGGCGTGCACCGCTTGGTGCGCAAATCGCCGTTTGACAGCTCGGGCGGGCGCCACACCAGCTTTGCCAGTGTGTTTGTGTACCCCGACATTGACGACTCGATCCAGATCGACATCAACCCATCGGACGTGCGCACCGACACCTACCGCGCCAGCGGCGCCGGCGGCCAGCACATCAACAAGACCGACTCGGCCGTGCGCTTGACCCACATGCCCACCGGCATCGTGGTGCAGTGCCAGGACGGGCGCAGCCAGCACGGGAACCGCGACATCGCCTGGCAGCGCCTGCGCTCCAAGCTGTACGACTTCGAAATGCGCAAGCGCCAGGAAGAAGCGCAAAAGCTCGAAGACAGCAAAACCGATGTCGGTTGGGGCCACCAGATTCGCAGCTATGTGCTGGACAACAGCCGCATCAAGGATTTGCGCACCAACGTCGAAATCTCCGCCACGCAAAAAGTGCTGGACGGCGACCTCGACGCCTTCATAGAAGCCTCGCTCAAGCAAGGCATTTAAGGACATTGCATGTTTTCATTGCGCGAAGACGGCCAGGCACCCGCCACCGCCCGCCACCGCGGCGACTACCAGGCCCCGGCCTGGTGGATCGACACCGTAGACCTCACCTTCGACCTCGACCCGGCCAAGACGCGCGTCCTGAACCGCATGCATGTGCGCCGCAACAGCGACGTGGCGCCGCAACCGCTGCGCCTTGACGGCGACGAGCTGAACCTGGCGCGCGTGATGGTCAACGGTGCCGGCACGTCCTTTCGCATGGACGCAGGCCAGTTGGTACTGGAAAACCTGCCCCAGGACGAGGCCGGCTTTGACCTGGAGATTTTCACCACCTGCGCGCCCGAGAAGAACACCGCGCTGATGGGGCTCTACGTGAGCCAGGGCACGTTCTTCACGCAGTGCGAGGCCGAGGGCTTTCGCCGCATCACCTACTTTCTCGACCGCCCGGACGTCATGGCCAGCTACCAGGTGCTGCTGCGCGCCGACAAGGCCGCCTACCCGGTGCTGCTCTCGAACGGCAATCTGGTGGAGCAAGGCGAGCTTGAGGGCGGCCGGCACTTTGCCAAATGGGTGGACCCGCACAAGAAGCCCTGCTACCTGTTTGCCCTGGTGGCCGGCAAGCTCGTCGCCCGCCAGCAGCGCATTACGTCCCGCGCGGGCAAAGAGCACCTGCTGGAGGTGTACGTGCGCCCCGGCGACCTGGGCAAGACCGAGCACGCAATGAATTCGCTGATGGCCAGCGTCGCATGGGACGAAACGCGCTTTGGCCTCAGCCTGGATCTGGAGCGTTTCATGATCGTCGCTACCAGCGACTTCAACATGGGCGCCATGGAGAACAAGGGGCTGAACGTCTTCAACACCAAGTACGTACTGGCCAGCCAGGCCACCGCCACCGACGGCGATTTTTCGAACATCGAAAGCGTCGTCGGCCATGAGTACTTCCACAACTGGACCGGCAACCGCGTCACCTGCCGCGACTGGTTCCAGCTCAGCCTCAAGGAAGGCCTGACGGTGTTCCGCGACCAGGAATTTTCCATGGACATGGCGGGCAGCGCCTCGGCCCGCGCCGTCAAGCGCATTGAAGACGTGCGCGTGCTGCGCACCGTGCAGTTCCCCGAAGACGCAGGCCCCATGGCGCACCCGGTGCGGCCCGAGAGCTACGTAGAAATCAACAACTTCTACACCGTCACCATTTACGAGAAGGGTGCCGAAGTGGTGCGCATGATGCACACGCTGGTCGGGCGCGATGGCTTTGCGCGCGGCATGAAGCTTTACTTCGAGCGCCACGATGGCCAGGCCGTCACCTGCGACGACTTCGCCCAGGCCATTGCCGACGCCAACCCGGGCAGCGAGCTGACCACGCGCCTGGATGCCTTCAAGCGCTGGTACAGCCAGGCCGGAACGCCTTGCGTCAAAGCCGAAGGTAGCTACGACGCTGCTGCGCAGACCTACACCCTCACGCTCAGCCAAAACTGCCCGGCCACGCCGAACCAGCCCAGCAAACTGCCCTTCGTCATTCCCGTCGAACTGGGCCTGCTGGCGCAGGACGGCAGCGCCCTGCCCTTGCAGATGGATGGCGAAACCGCGCCCGGCACCAGCTCGCGCACCGTAGTGCTCGACGCGGCCAGCCTGACGCTGCGCTTTGTCGGCGTGGCCAGCGCGCCAGTGCCCTCACTGCTGCGCTCGTTCAGCGCGCCGGTGCGGCTGGACTACGCGTACACCGACGCCGAACTGCTGACGCTGCTGGCGCACGACACCGACGCCTTCAACCGCTGGGAAGCAGGCCAGCGCCTGATGCTGCGCTGCGCTATCAATGCAATAGCTGGTAGCGCAGATTCGACAAGCGCTGGAGGCCAATTTATTGCTGAAATCATGGGCGCAGACCTGCTCGCCGCCCTGCGCCGCACGCTGCGCGACCGGCAGCTCGACGCCGCCTACAAGGAACTGGTGCTGAGCCTGCCCTCCGAGAGCTACCTGGCCGAGCAGCTCGACGTGGTGGACCCGCAGCGCGTGCATGCCGTGCGCGAAGCCATGCGCCTGCAACTGGCCACGGCCCTGCAGAGCGACTGGGAAGCCGCCTACGAAGCCAGCCACGACACCGGCGCCTACCGGCCGGACGCGGCATCGGCCGGCCGCCGCGCTCTCGCCGGACAGGCCCTGTCCATGCTGTGCCTGGCAGCCCAGGCCAGCGGTGACGCCGTCTTACGCGACCCGGTCTGGCCCGGCAAAACGCTGCAGCGCTTCAAGGATGCCGGCAACATGACCGACCGCTTTGCTGCGCTCGCCGCCCTGGTCAGCAGCGGCCACCCACACGCAGCGGCCGCGCTGGCGCGCTTCCATGTGCTGTTCAAGGACGACGCCCTGGTCATCGACAAATGGTTTGCGCTGCAGGCCGGCACGCCCGATCGCGGTGGCAACGTGCTGCCCGCGGTTCAGGCGCTGATGAAGCACCCCGACTTTCATCTGACCAACCCCAACCGCGCGCGCAGCCTCATTTTTAGCTACTGCAGCGCCAACCCAGGTGCCTTCCACCGCGCAGACGGCGCCGGCTACCGCTTCTGGGTGGACCGCGTGCTCGCGCTCGACGCCATCAACCCCCAAGTCGCCGCCCGCCTGGCGCGCGCGCTGGACCGCTGGAGCAAACTGGCCGAGCCCTGGCGCAGCGCGGCGCAAGCCGCCATCAGCCAAGTGGCCGGACACGCCAAACTCAGCAAGGACGTGCGCGAGGTCGTCACCCGCGCTTTGGAGACCCCATGACACCCCCCAAGAAAATCTCCCTCACCCGCTATCTCGTCGAGCAGCAGCGCATCGACGGCCTGATCCCCGGCCAGTTGCGCCTGTTACTCGAAGTGGTGGCGCGCGCCTGCAAAAGCATCAGCCACGCCGTGAACAAGGGCGCGCTGGGCGGCGTGCTGGGCAGCGCCGACAGTGAGAACGTGCAGGGCGAAATCCAGAAAAAGCTCGACATCATCGCCAACGAGGTGCTGATCGAGGCCAACGAATGGGGCGGCCACCTGGCCGGCATGGCGTCAGAAGAAATGGACGCCATCTATGTCGTGCCCAACCGCTACCCCAAGGGCGAATACCTGCTGCTGTTCGATCCGCTCGATGGCTCCAGCAACATCGAAGTGAACGTCAGCATCGGCACCATCTTCAGCGTGCTGCACATGCCCGAGGACGACCGCGGCGTGGATGAAGGCGATTTTCTGCAACCGGGCAACCGCCAGGTAGCCGCCGGCTACTGCGTCTACGGCCCGCAGACCACCCTGGTGCTGACCGTGGGCGACGGCGTCGCCATGTTCACGCTGGACCGCGAGCAGGGATCGTTCGTGCTGACCGAGGAAAACGTCACCATCCCGGCCGACACCAAAGAGTTCGCGATCAACATGAGCAACATGCGCCACTGGGACGCACCTGTCAAACGCTACATCGACGAATGCCTGGCCGGCAAGGACGGCCCGCGCGGCAAGGATTTCAACATGCGCTGGATCGCCAGCATGGTGGCCGACGTGCACCGCATTCTCAGCCGCGGCGGCGTCTTCATGTACCCCTGGGACCAGCGCGAGCCCAACAAGCCCGGCAAACTGCGTTTGATGTACGAGGCCAACCCCATGGCCTGGCTCATCGAGCAAGCCGGCGGCGCGGCCACCAACGGCAAAGAGCGCATCCTGGACATCCAGCCCACCAAGCTGCACGAACGCGTCAGCGTCATCCTGGGCTCGAAAAACGAAGTCGAGCGCGTGACC
>JBATPF010000412.1:0-2184 GCA_049291355.1 Giesbergeria sp. | reverse complement strand
CCGTCGCGCGCAATCATGGCGCTGGCTGCGCTCGGTCCCCAGCCGCCGGCCACATAGGGGCGCGGGCCGGCCGGATCGTTGCGCCAGTGCTGCAGGATAGGTTCCACCCAGCGCCAGGCCTCTTCCTGCTCGTCGCTGCGCACAAACAGGTTCAGGCGCCCGGCGATCACGTCGAGCAGCAGGCGCTCGTAGGCGCCCACGCGCTCGGCACCAAAGCGCTGGTCAAAGTCGAGGTTCAGATGCACCGGCGCCAGCGTGGGCTGGGCCTGGTCTTGCGCGGCGCTTTGGGCCAGCAGGTGCAGCTCCAGGCCGTCGCGCGGCTGCAGGTTGATCACCAGGCGATTGGCTGCGCCCAGCGGGGTCTTGAAAATGGGGTGCGGCACCGGGCGGAAGTTGATGGCAATGTGTGCGTCGCGCCCTGCCAGCCGTTTGCCGGTGCGAATGTAGAAGGGCACGCCCGCCCAGCGCCAGTTCGAGATCTCGGTGCGCAGCGCCACAAAGGTCTCGGTGGTGCTGGTGGCTGCCACGCCGCTTTCCTGCAGGTAGCCGGGCACAGGCTGGCCCAGCGCCGTGCCGCTGGCGTAGCGCCCGCGCACCACGTGCTTCGCCAGCGTTTCGGGGGTCCAGGGCTTGAGCGATTGCAGTACCTTGAGTTTTTCGTCGCGGATGGCGCTGGCGCTGGAATTGATCGGCGGCTCCATGCCAATGGCGCAGAGCAGTTGCAGGGCGTGGTTCTGCACCATGTCGCGCAGGGTCCCGGTCTGGTCGTAGAAGGCGCCGCGCGTCTCTACGCCCAGGTCTTCGGCAATCGTGATCTGGATGTTCGAGATGGTGTCGCGCCGCCACAGGGGCTCGAACAGGGTGTTGCCAAAGCGCAGCGCAAACAGGTTCTGCACCGAAGGCTTGCCCAGGTAGTGGTCGATGCGAAAAATCTGGTCTTCGTCCAGTACGCTGGCCAGCGTGGCGTTGATCGCGCGGTTGGACTGCAGGTCGTGCCCCAGGGGTTTTTCCAGCACCATGCGCGTCGTCGGGCCGTTCAGCCCCACCGCGCCGATCTGCTCGGCCACCGAGGTGAACAGCCCGGGGGCCGTCGCCAGGTACATGACCACGCAATCGGCCTCGCGCTCGCGCAGCAGCGCTGCCAGCCGTTCGTAGTCAGCGGACTGCGACAAATCCATGCGCAGGTAGTGCAGCATGGCGCCAAACTGGGCAAACTCCTCGTCGCTGGGCCGCTTGGCCAGCTCCACCCGTTCGGCCCGTTCGGCCATCAACTGTCGGTACTGGGTGTCGCTCAGATCGTCGCGGGCGACGCCAATAATGCGGCCGCCCGCGGGCAACGTGCCGTGGCGAAAAGCCTGGAACAGCGCCGGCATCAGCTTGCGCCAGGCCAGATCGCCGGTTCCGCCAAACAGCACCAGATCGAAACTCATGGACACTTCCTTAGGAATAGGACGAAAAATTGTAATCGCGTTACATGAATATTTGGAAGTTCTTTGTGGATATATCTTTGATGAAAAGTAATTAAGTTACATTCCTGTGCCCGGAATGAGCCCTCGCCCGATCCAAGGATTCCCCGATGCAACGTTGTGATCAAACCGCCGAATGGCCCCGTCTGCAAGCCCATTTCGATGCAGAGGGGTGTGCGCTGGACCTGCGCGAGGCCTTTGCGCGCGACGCCCAGCGCTTCGCGCACTTCAGCCAGCAGGCTCCCGAGGTGTTTGCCGATCTGTCCAAGAACCTCTGGACGCGCGAGACCGAAGCGCTGCTGCAGCAGCTGGCCAGGGCCTCCGGCGTCACCGGGCAGCGCGACGCCATGCTGCGCGGCGATCCGATCAACACCACCGAGCAGCGCGCCGTGCTGCATACCCTGCTGCGCCGGCCCGCAGGCCTCACCTTGCCGGGCGATCGGCCGGAAATTGCCGGACTGCTGGCCGAGGTGCATGCCGTGCAGACAGCCATGCTGGACTTTGCCGAACGGGTGCGCGCCGACGACCGCATCACCGACATCGTCAACATCGGCATTGGGGGCTCGGATCTGGGGCCGGCCATGGCCGTGCGTGCGCTGGAGGCGTACCGCGCGCCGGGCAAGCGCCTGCATTTCGTCTCCAACGTCGATGGCCATGAGCTCCATGCCGTGCTGCGAGGTTTGCGGGCCGAGAGCACCGTGTTTCTGGTGGCTTCCAA
>JBATPF010000411.1:0-12596 GCA_049291355.1 Giesbergeria sp. | reverse complement strand
TGGGAATCTTCGGCAGCGCCGCGCTCCGGGCGGCAATGGCTGCGTTCTTCAACTTCGTTCTGCTTGGCATAAATGATCCTGTAGGTCATGGTTATGCCTCAAACACAAAAATCAGGACAGGCTCCGCAAAAGCTCACCGAGCTTCACCGGATCTGTAATGGCGGCAAAGTGCTTCCCTCTGTAGGGAGACAAGGCTCCCTTGAGGTCTCCGGTAATGTCGCGCCCTACCCTTCCAGTGGCCACGCCGTAGCGCCAAACCTGGCGTGCCAGCATCAATCCCCGGTCAGCAGTCTCAACAGCTCCTCGCTCTTCGACCTTACGTAACGTAGCGAGCAGTTCAACAGGTTCAATTGCAGACAACTTACGTTCCCCCAACCAGGGGAACAAGTCGCGCTCAAACTGTCGAAGAGAGCGTTCAGCGTGCCCTTCGCTCCATTGCGACTTCTGCTTCCCAAACCACTCTAGAGCGACCGCCTTGAAAGTGTCTCCCGCCGGGTTGCTGGCCTTGAGCTTTTCAACCTTACGGGCTTGAACCGGATCGACCCCTGTGGATTTCTGCAGCTTCGCGACATCACGTGCTTTGCGAGCAGCTGTCAAACCGACTGTTGGGTAGCTGCCCAACGCCATCCGACCTTCTTTGCCCTCAAGCCTGTACTTCCAAAACCAACGTTTAGACCCCGTGGGGCTTACCTCCAAATAAAGGCCACCAGAATCAGCCAAACGCTCGCGCTTGGCATCGGGGGAACAACGGGCATTTTTACAGTGTGCATCGGTCAACATGGGGGAACGTTTTTAGGAGAGAAGAGGCCTTCCTCATAGGGAAGTGGGGGAACAAGCACCCAGAGTTTACGATTTTTCGTCCTTGTTCCCCCACCTGTTCCCCCGCGTTGCCTTGGATGCGGTTAGACCACCCTAGACATCCATGCACTGTAACTTGTTGATTTTCCATAGAAAAAGGGCGTTCACTGGACTTCAGTGAACGCCCTTGGACGTTATAGTGGTGGAGCTGGCGGGAATTGAACCCGCGTCCGCAAGCCTTCATCGGGCAGATCTACATGTTTAGCGGTCTGATTTAAGTCTCGCCACCAGCATCGCGCAGTCGCACGCTCTACCGGCCGCCAGTACCCTATTGTCTCGCCCCAATCCAAGGTACCCGGATCAGGACCAGCCCATGTAATTATCCTTGCAGCCGGGAGGCGTCGATTGCTCGATACCCCCTTGCCCAGCCCATCGGCCAACTGTTGCAAGGCTCACTGGCAATTAAGCAGCGAGTGCGAAACGTTCGTCGTTTGCAGTTAGTTTTTTGAATGCAGATTTACGAGCGCCAATCAAGCTCGACATGCACCACGCCGATTCCGAACCCACGTCGAAACCAGGGCAGCCCCAAGCGACCTATATTAAGCCACCGGGCAGGAATTGCAAGAGCTGCAACGGCGAATTAATTTCTGCATCCGCGCGCCAGGCCTTGACGGATGCCTCAGAACCCAGATAGCCGTAATTGGCGACGACGGTGACCATGCCTGCCGCTCGCCCTGCCACGATGTCGCGCTCGTCATCACCGACATAAATGCACTGGCCTGGAGCGATTCCCAGGCGCCGCGCCGCCTCGAACAGGGGTTCAGGATGCGGCTTGGCGTGCGGTGTGGTGTCGCCGCTGACGGCGACGGCACAGCTCGCGAAGACGGGTAGAGCCCGGAGCAACGGTTCTGTGAAGCGCGCTGCCTTGTTCGTGACAACGCCCCAGCGAAGACCGCGGGCATCAAGGGCTGCAATAAGGTCCGTCACCTCGTCAAAGGCGGCAGTGTGGTCGAACATGCACGCGGTGTAATTGGAAAAGAACTCTTCGCGCAGGAGGTTGAAATCTGGATCGCCAGGCGCAATGCCAAACGCTATTCCCAGCATGCCGCGGGCCCCCGCGCCCGCCATGGCGCGGTATTGGGCCAACGGGCGCGGCTCCAAGCCACGGTCGGTCCGCATTTTGTCGGCGGCACGGCCAAGGTCGGTCGCACTATCCACAAGCGTCCCGTCCAGATCGAACAGGACGGCGCGGCTTCCTTCAAACATTTGAGGGCAGTCGCTGCGCTGCAACCAGATAGTTGACGCTGGTGTTCTGGCTGAGCCAATAGCGTCCGGTCAGCGGGTTGTGCTCGAGACCCCTGGTATGGGAAATTTCCAGTCCTGCGCTGCGGCAGCCGTGCGCCAGTTCGCTGGGGCGGATGAGTCGCGCATATTCGTGGGTGCCGCGGGGCAATAGCCTCAGCAGGTATTCAGCCCCCAGGATGGCAAATGCAAACGCCTTGGCATTGCGATTGATGGTGGAGAAAAACACCCAGCCACCGGGACGCACCAATTGGGCGCAGGCCCGGACGATGGAGTCCGGGTCGGGGACGTGCTCCAGCATTTCCATGCAGGTGACGGTATCAAAGCCTGCCGGTTGCTCCAGCGCCAGGGCCTCGGCACTGATCTCGCGGTAGCTCACTTGAGGGGTTTCGGCTTCAAGGGCATGCAACTGGGCCACTTTGAGCGATTTTGTAGCCAGGTCAATGCCCAGCACCTGGGCGCCTTTGCGGGCCATGGCATCGGCAAGAATGCCGCCACCGCATCCCACATCAAGCACCTGCTTGCCCGCCAATGGGGCGATGGAATCGATCCACGCCAGGCGCAAGGGGTTGATTTCATGCAGTGGGCGAAATTCACTTTCCTTGTCCCACCATCGATGGGCGAGCTCGGAAAACTTGGCCAGCTCGGCAGGATCAACGTTGGCGGTATTCGTCATTTCAGTCATCGATGGAAAAAACATGGAGGCAAAGAGACCATGAAAAAAGCCCCGTTGCCGGGGCTTTTTTGTCAGCAATCAAAGATTACTGGGCAGTGCGGGTACCGACCACTTCGATTTCCACGCGGCGGTTCTTGGCGCGACCTTCTTTGGTCTTGTTGTCGGCCACAGGCTGCTTCTCGCCCTTGCCTTCGGTGTAGACGCGGTTCTTTTCGATGCCCTTGGCCACCAAATAGGCCTTGACGGCTTCAGCGCGGCGGATGGACAACTTTTGGTTGTAAGCATCGGAACCAATGGAGTCGGTGTGGCCGACAGCAATGATCACTTCAAGGTTGATGCCTTGGACCTTGGAGACCAAGTCGTCGAGCTTGGCCTTGCCAGCGGGCTTGAGAACCGACTTGTCAAAGTCGAAGAACGCGTCGGCGGCGTAGGTCACCTTGCTAGACGCGGCCACTGCGGGAGCCGGAGCGGGCGCAGGAGCAGGAGCTGCTGCAGGCGCAGCGGCCGGGGCGGGAGCAGCGGCTACGGGAGCGGCCAGAGCACCGTCGCAACCAGGAGCTGCCGTAGCAGGGGTCCAGTTGGCATCGCGCCAGCACAGTTCGTTGGTGCCATTCTTCCAGACCAGTTCGTTGGAACCGTTCTTCCAGTTATCAACAGTCTGCGCGCCAGCGGCGGTAGCAAGCGCTGCAGAGGCCAACAACATCGCCACTTTGTTCAGTTTATTCATGGTTCTCCTCTTGGGGGCAAAGGCCGCAGCAGCGCTGCGAATCAAGGACGTCATTCGGTGACCATCACCAAAAACGTTGACCAGATTGTGCCATACGTAACAGTGGCGAGAGCCCCAAGCCGACTGTCAGATCGTAGGACAAAAGCGCTTGAACCCCCAAATGTTGCTCTGCAGCTACAAAGCCTTGCGCCTAAAATGCCCAGTCCCCGCCGCTTTGTACCCATCCTATGACCCAGTTCGCCAAAGAAACGCTCCCGATCAGCCTCGAAGAGGAAATGCGGCGCAGCTATTTGGATTACGCCATGAGCGTGATCGTGGGACGGGCCTTGCCGGACGCTCGGGACGGCCTGAAGCCCGTGCACCGGCGCGTGTTGTATGCCATGCATGAGATGGGCAACAACTACAACAGCAAGTACCGCAAAAGTGCGCAAGCCGTTGGCGAGACAATGGGTAAATACCACCCACACGGGGACTCAGCCATTTACGACACGATCGTGCGAATGGCCCAGCCGTTCAGCTTGCGTCACCCTCTGATTGATGGCCAGGGCAATTTCGGATCGGTCGATGGCGACAACGCGGCGGCCATGCGGTATACGGAAATCCGCTTGGACAAGATCGCCCACGAAATGCTGGCCGACATCGACAAAGAGACGGTGGATTTTGGTCCGAACTACGACGGCAGCTTGAAAGAGCCCATCGTGCTGCCCAGCAAGCTGCCCAATTTGCTGGTCAATGGATCGTCGGGCATCGCCGTGGGCATGGCCACCAATATCCCGCCTCACAACCTGAACGAAGTGGTGGACGCCTGCCTGCACCTGCTGCACCATCCGGATGCCTCCATCGATGAGCTGATGGAGATCATCCCGGCACCTGACTTCCCCACGGCCGGCATCATCTACGGCATCAACGGCGTCAAGGACGGTTACCGCACCGGACGGGGCCGCGTGATCATGCGAGCCAAATGCCATTTTGAAGACATTGACCGCGGCCAGCGACAGGCCATCATCGTTGACGAGCTGCCCTACCAGGTCAACAAGAAGACGCTGCAGGAGCGCATGGCCGAGCTGGTGCACGAGAAGAAAATCGAGGGCATCAGCCACATCCAGGACGAATCCGACAAATCGGGCATGCGCTTGGTCATTGAGCTCAAACGCGGCGAAGTGCCCGAAGTGGTACTGAACAACCTGTACAAGCAGACGCAGCTGCAAGACACCTTCGGCATGAACATGGTGGCGCTGATCGACGGCCAGCCACGCTTGTGCAATTTGAAAGACCTGGTCAGCGTCTTTCTGCAGCACCGCCGTGAAGTGGTCACCCGCCGCACCGTGTTCGAGCTGCGCAAGGCGCGCGACCGTGGCCATGTGCTCGAAGGCCTGGCGGTTGCGCTGGCCAATATTGACGACTTCATTGCCATCATTCGCAGCGCACCCACGCCGCCTGTCGCCAAAACGGAGCTGATGGCGCGCTCCTGGGACAGCAAGCTCGTGCGCGAAATGCTCACCCGCACGCGCACCGACGGCGGCGTCATCAATGCCGACGACTACCGGCCCGAAGGGCTGGAGCGCGAGTTCGGCATGGGCCAGGATGGCCTGTACCGCCTGTCGGACACCCAGGCGCAGGAAATTTTGCAGATGCGCCTGCAGCGCCTTACCGGCCTGGAGCAGGACAAGATCGTCGCCGAATACAAGGACGTGATGTCGGTCATCGAAGACCTGCTCGACATCTTGGCCACGCCCGAACGCGTCTCCACCATCATTGGCGACGAACTGACTGCCATCAAGCAGGAGTTCGGCCAAACCAAGCTCGGCGCTCGGCGCAGCCTGGTGGAATACAGCGCGCAAGACCTGTCCACCGAAGACCTGATCACGCCCACCGACATGGTGGTCACGCTGAGCCACACGGGCTACATCAAGAGCCAGCCGCTGGGTGAGTACCGCGCGCAAAAGCGTGGCGGACGCGGCAAGCAGGCCACCGCAACCAAGGAAGACGACTGGATCGACCAGCTCTTCATTGCCAACACGCACGACTACATCCTGTGCTTTTCCAACCGTGGCCGACTGTACTGGCTCAAGGTCTGGGAAGTGCCGGCGGGCTCACGCGGTTCGCGTGGCCGCCCCATCGTCAACATGTTCCCGCTGCAGGAGGGCGAGAAGATCAACGTGGTGCTGCCGCTGACCGGCGCCATGCGCACCTTCCCCGCTGACCGCTATGTGTTCATGGCAACCAGTATGGGCACCGTCAAGAAGACCGCGCTCGACGACTTCTCCCATCCGCGCAAGGGCGGCATCATTGCCGTCAACCTCGACGAGGGCGACTTTCTGGTGGGCGCGGCGCTCACCGACGGCGAGCACGATGTCATGCTGTTTTCCGACGGCGGCAAGGCCGTTCGTTTCGACGAGAACGACGTGCGCCCATTGGGACGCCAGGCGCGTGGCGTGCGCGGCATGATGCTCGAAGAAGGCCAGAGCGTGATTGCCATGCTGGTGGCCGAGGACGAAAGCCAAAGCGTACTCACCGCTACCGAAAACGGCTTCGGCAAGCGCACCGGCATTACCGAATACACGCGCCACGGCCGCGGCACCAAGGGAATGATTGCCATCTCGCAAAGCGAGCGCAACGGCAAGGTGGTGGCTGCGACCCTGGTGCACGCAGACGACGAGATCATGCTCATTACCGACAAGGGCGTGCTGGTGCGCACCCGCGTCTCGGAGATCCGCGAACTGGGCCGTGCAACGCAAGGCGTGACCTTGATTGCTCTGGACGATGGCGCCCAATTGATCGGCCTGCAGCGCATCGTGGAAAACGACGCGCAGGGCATGGACAGCCCAGGTGCAGAGACGCCCAACGCAGCCCCCGACGATCTGCCCGATGCGGAACCGCAGCCAGAATGACGGCATCGCAGGGCTTGACCGCCTCAATGAAAACTATATTTTTTATAGCTTGATACGCTTATGCAGTAAGCGCTAGAGCCATATTTGACTGTTAATTTCTCCATGCAACGCCCCTACAATTTTTCAGCCGGCCCGGCGGCAATTCCAGAAGAAGTGCTGCGCCAGGCGGCTGCCGAAATGCTCGACTGGCATGGCAGCGGCATGGGCGTCATGGAGATGAGCCACCGCGGCAAGGAATTTATCTCCATCTACGAAGCCGCCGAAGCGGGCTTTCGTGGGCTGCTGGCCATTCCGCCCGAGTTCAAGATTCTGTTCATGCAAGGTGGCGGTCTGGCCGAAAACGCCATCGTTCCGCTGAACCTCTCGCGTGCGGCGGGCGTGGACTTCGTCGTGACCGGCAGCTGGAGCCAGAAGTCGCAAAAGGAAGCCCGCAAGTACGCGTCCGACGTGAACATCGCCGCCTCAGGCGAGGCCAGCGGCTTCACCACCTTGCCCGAGCCGGCCAGCTGGACCCCCAGCGTGGGTGCGAGCTACCTTCACATCTGCAGCAACGAAACCATCAACGGCGTGGAGTTTCACGAACTGCCTGACCTGCGCGCCCTGGGTTGCGACGCGCCGCTGGTGGTGGATTTTTCGTCCCATGTGGCCTCGCGGCCGGTGGACTGGTCGCGCGTCGGCCTGGCTTTTGGCGGAGCGCAAAAGAACATTGGCCCCGCAGGTCTCACCATCGTGGTGGTGCGCGAAGACCTGATCGGCCAGGCGCTGCCCGCCTGCCCCAGCGCCTTTGACTACCGCCTGGTGGCCGACAACCAATCCATGTACAACACGCCGCCGACCTGGGGCATTTACATGGCCGGGCTCACCTTTGACTGGCTGGCGCGTCAGACCGAGGGCGAATCGCGCGGCATTGCCGCCATGGAGCGGCGCAACATCGCCAAGGCCGAACTGCTGTACGGCGCCATCGACGGCTCCCAGCTTTATTACAACAAGGTCTCGCCGCCTTGCCGCTCACGCATGAACGTGCCTTTCTATTTGCGCGACGAAGCGCTGAACGACGCCTTTCTGGCCGGCGCGCGCGAGCGCGGTCTGCTGCAACTCAAGGGCCACAAGTCGGTGGGTGGCATGCGCGCCAGCATCTACAACGCCATGCCGCTGGAGGGTGTGCAGGCGCTGGTGGATTACCTCTACGATTTCGAGAAAGCCCGCGGATGAGCGTCTCCCCACCACCGCCCACGAACCAGCCCGTCGCCTCGCCCGATCTGGCCAGTCTGCGCGTTCAGATCGACAACATCGACCAGCAGTTGCTCACCTTGCTCAACCAGCGCGCCCTGGTGGCCGAGCGCGTGGGCGAGGTGAAAAAACGCGAAGGCACGCCCTTCTTTCGCCCGGACCGCGTGGCACAGGTGATCGAAAAAATCGTCCGCGCCAACCCCGGTCCGTTGCGCAGCGCGCATGTCTCTGCCATCTGGCGCGAAGTGATGTCGGCCTGCCTGGCGCTGGAGTCCCCTCAGCGCGTGGCAGTGCTCGGTCCCGCCGGAACGTTTTGCGAGCAGGCTGCCATCGAATACTTCGGCGGTGCGGCCGACATCGTGTATTGCGCCAATTTCGACGAAGTCTTCCACGCCACCGCCTCGGGGAGCGCGCAGTTTGGCGTCGTTGGCGTCGAGAATTCCGTCGAAGGCGTGGTCACGCGCTCGCTCGATCTGTTTCTGCACACCCCCACGCATGTGGTGGGGGAAGTCAGCCTGCTGGTGCGTCACAACCTGCTGCGCACCAGTCCCTCGGCCGAGGGTATTGAAGCGGTGCTGGCACACCCGCAGGCGCTGGCGCAGTGCCAAGCCTGGTTGTCCAAGCATTTGCCCCATGTCGAACGCCGGCCGGTATCGAGCAATGCCGAAGGCGCGCGCCTGGCGGCCACCAACCCGGCGTGGGCGGCTCTGGCCAGCGAGCGTGCGGCCACGCAGTTCGGCCTGCACATCGTGGCGCACGCCATCCAGGACGAGGCCTACAACCGCACGCGCTTTGCCGTCATCTGCCTGCCGCACACGCTGGAAACGCCGCCGCCTTCGGCACACGACTGCACCAGCCTGATTGTCTCGGTGCCCAACGAGCCCGGCGCGGTGCACGACCTGCTGGTGCCGCTCAAGAAGCACGGTGTCTCCATGACGCGTTTTGAGTCGCGCCCGGCGCGTACCGGCCAGTGGGAGTACTACTTCTACATCGACATCGACGGTCACCCGAGCCAGCCGCATGTCGCAGCTGCACTGGCCGAACTGCGCAGCCTGAGCGCGTTCTACAAGGTGCTGGGCACCTACCCGGTGACGCCATGACACACTGCAGCATTTTTGCGCCACACCTTCAGGGGCAACACCATGTTTGAACAACTCGGCCTGATCGGTTGCGGCCTCATGGGCGGTTCCTTTGCGCTAGCGCTGAAGAAGGCGGGCCTGGTCAAACGCGTGGTCGGCTACAGCAAGTCGCCCTCCACCACCGACCGGGCGCGCCAGTTGGGTGTGATCGATGTTGAGGCGCCGTCGGCGCTGCTGGCCGTCGCGGGCGCCGACATCGTGCTCGTTGCGGTGCCCGTTTCGGCCACCGAAGCCACGCTCAAATCCATCCGCCACCTGGTGACGCCCCAGATGTTGATCATGGACGTCGGCTCCACCAAGTCCGACGTGGTGCAGGCCGCACGCCGCGCGCTGCGCGACCAGGTAGGGTCCTTCGTTCCGGCGCATCCGATCACTGGGCGTGAGGTGTCGGGGGTCGAGCACGCCGATGCCGAGCTCTACAGCGGGCGCCAGGTGATTCTCACCCCCACCGAGCGCACCCTCACCGTGCAGCTGCAGCGCGCGGAACAGGTCTGGACCGCCCTGGGTTGCCGGGTGACCAGCATGTCGCCCGAATCGCACGATGAGGCCTTTGCCGCCGTCAGCCACCTGCCGCATTTGCTGGCGTTCTCGCTCGTCAACAGCATTACCAGCCAGACCCAGGCGGACACCTTTCTCTCGCTCGCGGGCCCAGGTTTTCGCGATTTCACCCGCATTGCCGCCAGCGACCCCAAGATGTGGCGCGATGTGCTGCTGGCCAACCGCGAAGAACTTCTGGCGCAGTCAAAACTGTTCCAACAGGCGCTCGCGCAATTGGAGAGCGCCATCCGCACCGACGACGCGCAGGCGCTGGAAGACATGCTGACGCTCGCCAGCGAAACGCGTGCGCACTGGCGCATGGGTGCGCAGCGTAAAAAATCCCCCTGAGTCGCCTGCGGCGCCTTCCCCCAAAGGGGGACGCACCCGGTGGCCTGGCGGAGCCAGTTCCACGGGTGCACTGGTATTAGCGCGCGCCGGTTGCATAGGCCTTTGGCCGTAGAGGGCCGCTCTGCGCCCTGCCCATTCGTTTTCTCAATCAATCGAGTACGCGAAGGCGAAGCGCAGACAGTACAAGCGTACGGCAAGCGAAGCCGACAAAGTAATCGTTTGATTTAGAAATCGAATCGCACTGGACGAATTTACCGATGTACAGCACCGCATTTCTCGACATTCCGGCACTCGCTTCGGCAGGCGGCACGGTTCAATTGCCTGGCTCCAAGAGCATTTCCAACCGCGTGCTGCTGCTGGCGGCGCTGAGCAGCGGCACCACCGCCGTGCACGACTTGCTCGACTCGGACGACACCCGCGTCATGCTGGACGCCCTGTGCGCGCTGGGTTGCCATGTGGACCAGACGGAGAACGAAACCCGCATCACCGGCCTGGGCGATGCGCGCCCCGCAGCAGCTTTGTCGCTTTTCATGGGCAATGCGGGCACCGCCATGCGCCCACTGACGGCAGCGCTTTCGCTGCTGGGCGGCGAATACACGCTCGATGGCGTGGCACGCATGCGCGAGCGCCCGATTGGCGATCTGGTGGACGCGCTGCGCCAACTGGGCTGCCGCATCGACTACCTGGGCAGCGAAGGCTACCCGCCGCTGCGCATCAATCATGCCGAGGGTGTTCCAGCCCTGGCGCTGGACCAGCCCATTCGCGTGCGCGGCGACGTCTCCAGCCAGTTTCTCACTGCGCTGCTGATGGCCCTGCCCCTGGTGGCGGACACGCAGGAGGTGGCGGTGGAAGTGGTGGGCGAGCTCATCTCGCGGCCCTACATCGCCATCACGCTGGCCTTGCTCGATCGCTTTGGCATTGCGGTGCAGAACGAGAACTGGCAGTGCTTTCGCATTCCAGCCGGCAGCCGCTACCAGTCGCCGGGCAGCATCCACGTCGAGGCAGATGCCTCATCTGCTAGCTATTTCATAGCGTTAGGAGCAATAGCACCAAGCGCTGGAGGCCAAAAAGGCATCAAAATTCAGGGTGTGGGGCTCGATTCCATCCAGGGCGACATCCGTTTCGTGGACGCTGCGCGCGCCATGGGCGCCGAGATCAGCGGCGGCCCGAACTGGCTGCAGGTCCAGCGCGGCGCCTGGCCGCTCAAGGCCATTGATCTGGACTGCAACCACATCCCGGACGCCGCCATGACGCTGGCTGTGATGGCGCTGTACGCCGACGGTCCCACGATGCTGCGCAACATCGCCAGCTGGCGCGTCAAGGAAACCGATCGCATTGCCGCCATGGCTGCCGAGTTGCGCAAGCTGGGCGCTGGGGTGGAAGAAGGGCCAGACTTTCTGCGCATCATCCCGCCCGCAGCAGCACAGGCATGGCGCGCTGCCAGCATCCACACCTATGACGACCACCGCGTCGCCATGTGCTTCTCGCTCGCGGCCTTCAACCCCGCAGCGCTGCCAGTGCGCATTGAAGACCCGCGCTGTGTGGCCAAGACCTTTCCCGACTATTTCGAAACCCTGTTTTCCGTGGTGCAAGCCGCTGCGGGCCAAGTGCCGGTGATCTGTATCGACGGTCCCACCGCCTCCGGCAAAGGGACGCTTGCGGCGCAAGTGGCGCAGCGCCTGGGCTACCACCTGCTCGACTCGGGCGCTATCTACCGCGTGGCGGGCCTGGCGGCGCGGGGTGCCGGCCTGGACATTGCCCCCGCCAATGCCGTCACCATCGCCAACCTGGCACGCAGCATGGCGCTGCGCTTTGAAGGCGCGCACGTGCTGCTGGCGGGCGTGGACGTCAGCGACGCCATCCGCACCGAGCAGGCCGGCATGGACGCGTCCCGCGTGTCGGCCCTGCCCGAGGTGCGCGCAGCCGTCATGGACGTGCAGCTGGCTTTTCGCGCTTTGCCCGGCCTTGTGGCCGACGGCCGCGACATGGGCACGGTGATCTTCCCCGGCGCGCCTCTCAAGGTTTATTTGACCGCCAGTGCGGCCCAGCGGGCTGAGAGGCGCCATCAGCAGTTGCTTGCGCGCGGTTTGGACGCTAAAATAGCAGGCCTTCGTGCAGATTTGGAGGCGCGCGACGCGCGGGACATGACCCGCAGCGTTGCCCCCTTGAAACCTGCGCAGGACGCTTTGGTGCTGGACAACTCCGAACTCACGATCGAACAGGCCGTGGACCAGGTTTTGGCCTGGTGGCAGCAGCGCCAGCCCTTTGCGCAGTCCGCAGCGGGCTG
Organism: Giesbergeria sp.; assembly: GCA_049291355.1. Classification (GTDB taxonomy): domain Bacteria; phylum Pseudomonadota; class Gammaproteobacteria; order Burkholderiales; family Burkholderiaceae_C; genus Simplicispira. Next base: position 661 of record JBATPF010000411.1, on the reverse strand, counting down.
AAGAACCGGGGCCGCAAGGCTCCAAACTGGTCCACATGGCCTCCAGCCCGCGCCGCAGCGCACTGGCCCTGTGGTTGTTTCAACTCTAACCCGCGGCATACGCCGTACCCCAACCACCACGGGCAGCCTTTGAAACCGCAGCAATGGTGCTGCCGTAAAACCTGCACGTGGCAAGGAAATACATGTCTGAATCTTTTGCCGACCTTTTCGAAGAATCCTTGCAACGCACCGAGATGCGCCCCGGTGAAGTCATCACCGCAGAGGTGGTGCGCGTCGAGCACAGCTTCGTCGTGGTCAACGCCGGCCTGAAATCTGAAGCCTATGTGCCGCTCGACGAGTTCAAGAACGACAAGGGCGAAGTCGAAGTCCAGGTAGGCGATTTCGTCTCCGTGGCCATCGGCTCGATCGAAAACGGTTACGGCGACACCATCCTCTCGCGCGACACGGCCAAGCGCCTCGCGTCCTGGATGAGCCTGGAAAAAGCCCTGGAATCCGGTGAATTCGTCACCGGCACCACCAGCGGCAAGGTCAAGGGCGGCCTGACGGTGCTAGTCAACGGCATCCGCGCCTTCCTGCCCGGTTCGCTGATCGATACGCGCCCGGTCAAGGACCTGACGCCGTACGAAAACAAGACCATGGAATTCAAGGTCATCAAGCTCGA
>JBATPF010000410.1:0-4063 GCA_049291355.1 Giesbergeria sp. | reverse complement strand
GTGGCGATTGACCTGGCCGAAGGCCGCCGCGCGGCGCGGGCGCGCGAAGCGGTGGTCACTGGCGAGCGCACCGACATCGAGGCGCTCCACCCGGTGCCGGTGCAGATCATCGAGCCGGTGCTGGTCGACGTGCCGCAGAGCACGCGCGTGGTGAAAGAGCGGCAAAAGCCCTTGTTCACCGATCTGCCCGACAGCCGGCTGCCGCAGGTTGATTTGCTCGACGCGGCGCAGCAGCAGCGCGAGAGCGTATCGCCCGAGACGCTGGAGATGACCAGCCGCATGATCGAGAAGAAGCTCAAGGACTTCGGTGTCGACGTGCGCGTGGTGGCCGCCATGCCCGGCCCCGTGATCACGCGCTACGAAATCGAGCCAGCCACGGGCGTCAAGGGATCACAGATTGTCGGGCTGGCCAAGGACCTGGCGCGCTCGCTCAGCCTGGTGTCGATTCGCGTGGTTGAGACGATTCCGGGCAAGAACTTCATGGCGCTCGAATTGCCCAACGCCAAGCGCCAAACCATCAAGCTCTCCGAAATTCTGGGCTCGCAGATTTATCACGAGGGCAAGTCGATGCTCACCATGGGCCTGGGCAAGGACATCGTTGGCAACCCGGTGGTGGCGGATCTGGCCAAGATGCCGCACGTGTTGGTGGCCGGTACCACGGGTTCAGGCAAGTCGGTGGGCATCAACGCCATGATCCTGAGCCTGCTCTACAAGGCCGAGGCGCGCGACGTGCGCCTCTTGATGATCGACCCCAAGATGCTGGAAATGTCGGTCTACGAAGGCATTCCGCACCTGCTGGCGCCCGTGGTCACCGACATGAAACAGGCGGCAAATGGCCTGAATTGGTGTGTGGGCGAAATGGAGCGGCGCTACAAGCTGATGAGCAAGCTGGGGGTGCGCAACCTGGCGGGCTACAACGTCAAGATTGACGAGGCCAAGGCGCGGGGCGAATCCATTGCCAACCCCTTTAGCCTGACGCCCGAAGAGCCGGAGCCGCTCCAGCGCTTGCCGCACATCGTTGTGGTCATCGACGAGCTGGCCGACCTGATGATGGTGGTAGGCAAGAAGATCGAAGAGCTGATTGCCCGGCTGGCGCAAAAGGCGCGCGCAGCTGGCATCCACCTCATCCTGGCCACGCAGCGCCCCAGCGTGGATGTGATCACCGGCCTCATCAAGGCCAACATTCCCACCCGCATTGCGTTCCAGGTGTCCAGCAAGATCGACAGCCGCACCATCCTGGACCAGATGGGCGCCGAAGCCCTGCTGGGCATGGGCGACATGCTTTACATGGCCAGCGGCACTGGCCTGCCGGTGCGCGTGCACGGAGCGTTCGTCAGCGACGAGGAAGTGCACCGCGTGGTCAGCTACTTGAAGAGCCAGGGCCAGCCCGATTACATCGAGGGCGTGCTGGAGGGCGCAACCGTGGACGGCGAGGGCGATCTATCGTTGGATGGCGAGGCGGGCGGCGAAAAAGATCCGATGTACGACCAGGCGGTCGAGATCGTGCTCAAGGACCGCAAAGCCAGCATCAGTTACGTGCAACGCAAGCTGCGCATTGGCTACAACCGCTCGGCGCGTTTGTTGGAAGACATGGAGAAGTCGGGCCTCGTGAGCGGCCTCACCACGAGCGGGCAACGCGAGGTGCTCGTCCCAGCCAGGGAGTAGCGGCATCCCCTGAGCCGCGGCCCTCAGCTCCTTTTCTTGCAGCTTCGCTGCGCAAGGGGGGACAAAGCCAGCGCTGCGGCGCGGCGCGGCCGGCCCAGGCCCTTGCGCGGCTTTCGCTGGGACGGGACACGGCCATATTCCTACGCCGGGATTGCACCCACTGCGATAGAACGGGAATCGACTTTCAAGGGATGTGAATGAAAAAGACAATTGCTGCAATTTTCATAGCTGCCAGCGCTTGTGCAGCAAGCGCTGATGGGCTAAAAAGCCTTGAATCCTTCATGCAGAACACGCGCTCGGCACAGGCCGAGTTCACGCAGGAAGTGACTGCGCCGCCGAAGAACGGTCAGGCCGCGCGCACCAAAACGTCCAGCGGCAGTTTTGCTTTTGAGCGGCCGGGGCAATTCCGCTTTGACTACAAGAAGCCCTTTGCCCAGACCATCGTTGCCGACGGCAAAACGCTGTGGCTCTACGATGCCGACCTGAACCAGGTCACCGAGCGCGCCCAGTCCAAGGCGCTGGGCAGCACGCCGGCGGCCCTGCTGGCCTCCGCGCCCAACCTGCAGGCGCTGAGCAAGGACTTCGCGCTCGAATCTGCGCCTGAGCAGGACGGGCTGCAGTGGGTGAACGCGACGCCCAAGAGCAAGGACGGGCAGTTGCAGAGCGTGCGCGTGGGCCTGCGCGGCGAGCAGTTGGCCGCGCTGGAAATTCTGGACAGCTTTGGTCAGCGCTCCATGATTCGCTTCGACAAAGTGCAGGCGAACCTGGCTTTGCCCGCATCCACCTTTGACTTCCAGGTGCCGCAGGGAGCGGACGTGCTCAAACAGTAATAGCAGTCCAGCGTCAGGCTCCTGCCCATAGCAGCGCAAGGGCAAGGACGGCCGGCAGGGTCTGGATGAACAGGATCTTGCGGCTCGCGGTGGCGGCGCCAAACAGTCCTGCCACCGCGACGCACAGCAGAAAGAACAGCTTTACCGCCAGCCCCGTGTCGCCCAGCCACAGCCCCCAGAACAGCCCCGCGGCCAGAAACCCGTTGTACAGCCCCTGGTTTGCGCCCAGGACTTTGGTGGCCGTCGCCAATTCCTGGCGCATGCCAAAGGCGCGCAGCCCGGCCGGCTTGTCCCACAAAAACATCTCCAGCACCAAGATGTAGACATGGAGCAGGGCGATGACGGCAACGACGATGTTGGCAGCGAGCAGCATGGCGAGGGATGTGCAAGAGGAAGGGTGCTGCAGCATAGCTGCCGCAGCCATACTGTGCTGGCGAAAACCGATGTCCGTTGTCCGTTGTAATAGCGTTTTGCCTCACACCCACCCTGCCCAGTAACGTGCCTGCCGCCAAACCCACCACCCACCAGCCACTGGCCGAGCGCCTGCGCCCCAAGACGCTGGGCGCAGTCATTGGGCAGACCCAGCTGCTGGGGCCGGGCATGCCGCTGCGCCTGGCCTTCGAGTCGGGCCGGCCGCACTCCTGCATCCTGTGGGGTCCGCCGGGCACTGGCAAAACCACCATCGCGCGGCTGATGGCCGACGCGTTTGATGCGCAGTTCATTGCCATCAGCGCGGTGCTCGGCGGCGTCAAGGACATCCGCGAAGCCGTCGAGCGCGCGACGGTGGCGCGAGACGGCCTGGAGCAGCGGCGCACCATCGTCTTTGTCGACGAGGTGCACCGCTTCAACAAGGCGCAGCAGGATGCGTTTTTGCCCCACGTCGAATCCGGCCTGTTCACTTTTGTGGGCGCCACGACCGAAAACCCGTCGTTCGAGGTGAACTCGGCGCTGCTCTCGCGCGCCACGGTCTATGTGCTGGAGCCGCTCGGCCCTGAGGATTTGAAGCAAATTGTGGCTCTAGCGCAGGCGGAGCAAGCGCTACCAGCTATTGAAAGCGTAGCAATAGATCGTCTGGTCGCTTACGCCGATGGCGACGCCCGGCGCCTGCTCAACACCCTGGAAACCCTGGCCATGGCGGCCGAGCAGGAAAAAGTGGGCGACATCACCGATGCCTGGCTGCTGCGCGTGCTGGGCGAGCGCATGCGCCGCTACGACAAAGGCGGCGAGCAGTTCTACGACACCATCAGCGCGCTGCACAAGGCGGTGCGCGGCTCGGACCCCGACGCCGCGCTCTACTGGCTGGTGCGCATGCTCGACGGCGGCGCCGACCCGCGCTACATGGCGCGGCGCATGGTGCGCATGGCGTGCGAAGACATTGGTCTGGCCGACCCGCGGGCCCTGCGCCTGGCGCTGGACGCGGCCGAGGTGTACGAGCGCCTGGGCAGCCCCGAAGGGGAGCTGGCGCTGGCCGAATGTGTCGTGTATCTCGCGGTGGCCCCCAAATCGAATGCGGTTTACAAGGCCTACAACGCGGCCCGCGCGTTGATCAAGCAAGACGGCACGCGGCC
>JBATPF010000409.1:0-10181 GCA_049291355.1 Giesbergeria sp. | reverse complement strand
TGCTCTCCAAAAACAGCCCCGCATAGCTAGGCTCCGCAAACGAGCGCATGACGGAGTCGCGCAGCCAAATACCGCCCTGGTCATTGGCAGACGAGGTGTGCCAATGCATGAAGTAGTCCACGGTCGGAATCTGCTTGGGCAGTGCCACGATGGTGTTGTGCGCCGCCTGGTTCACCACCCTGCCGTACAACACCGGCATGGTCAGCAACAGGTCTGAGCGCGAGACGATGGTGGATGCGGCGATGTAGCGCTGCGTGCGCACCCGCACCCGGCGGTTCAGCCCGGCGCGGGTGAGCACCAGTTCTTCTTCCGAGGGGAACACCGACGACCCGGTGACCGATATGTGCTCAGCGCCCAGGTAGGCCTTGAGAGTGATGTGTCCGCCCTTGAGCAGCGGGTGACCAGCGCGCCCAATAACGACCATCGTGTCGCTCGCGACTTTTTCGCAGAGCAGGCTGGGGCTGACGACGGCGCCTGCGCTGATGGCAATGTCCATGGCGCCGCTGGCCAGGCCCGACTCCATGTTCTCCATGCTGAATTTGAGCGAGCGCAGTTCGATGTCGGGCGCCTGAGACAACGACCTGGCGACCAGAGAGGGCAGCGCGAACACTTCGAGCCGCTCGTCCATGCCCAACGTGAAGTGGCGCGACGAAGTCTTCAGGTCGAAATCTGATGCGCTGTTGATGACGTCTTCGAGTTCCACCAGCACTTTGTGCAGCGGCCCGGCGAGGCTTTTCATGAGCGGCGTGGCGACCAGGCTGGCACCTTGGCGCACAAACAAGGGGTCTCCCAGAATCTCGCGCAGGCGGCGCAGCGTGTGGCTAACGGCCGATTGCGTGACGTTCAGCGTTTCTGCGGCGCGCGTCAGGCTGCCCTCGGTGTGGATGCGGTGCAGCACCGTGAGCAGGTTCAGGTCGATGCGGTTGAGATGAATTCTGCTCATGTCATGTGATTAGTAAGTGTCGCTTGCATCATAAGTAGCGCCTCTCTAAAGTTCAATCACCCCCCAATGGAGCCACAACAAATGAGTACGCAAGACGCGATCGGCATGGACATGGAGCGACACGGCAGCGTCGTGGTTCTGGCCTTCAACCGCCCCGAACGGCGCAACAGCCTTGACATGGATTCACGGCAGGCCTTCGCCCAAATGGTGTCAGATGCCGTGGCCGATGCGTCGGTGCGCGCCATCGTGCTCACTGGGCGCGGTGGCCACTTTTGCGCGGGTGGCGACATCGCCTCCATGGGCGCGGGTGCGCTCACGGCCGAAGCCGGGCGTACCCGCATGCGCAGCACGCTGAAGAACGTCGAGACGCTCTACACCTGCGACAAACCCGTGATCGCGGCGGTCGAAGGTTGCGCCTTTGGCGGCGGCTTTGGCTTGGCGCTGCTGGCCGACATCGTCATCGCCAGCGAAACGGCGCGCTTTTGCATGTCGTTTGCCAAGGTGGGGCTGCTGCCCGACAGCGCCAGCCTGTACACCTTGCCGCGCATCGTTGGCGTGCAGCGCGCCAAGGCGCTGCTGATGAGTGCGCGCGAAGTGCGGGCGCAGGAGGCGCTTGACCTGGGCATCGCCATGGAGGTGGTGCCCAAAGAGGGCGCATTGCCGCGCGCCCTGGAGATTGCACAGGCGCTGGCCAAGGCTTCGCCGGTGGCGACGGCCATGACCAAGACCGCGCTCAACAATTCCCTGTCGTCCGACCTGCGCTCCATGATCGAGTACGAAGCCACTGCGCAAGGCGTGGCGTTTTCCAGCGATTTCCACGCTGCGGCGGTGCAGGACTTTCTGGCCAAGCGCCCCGGAAGCTTCCAGTGGCCCGAAGCACGGACCTGAAACCCCCCCTTTCCAAAACTATTCAACAGGAGACAACACCATGACATTGCTTCGCCGAACCGCTCTGGCCACCGGGCTCGCCTGCGGGGTTTTCCTTGCTGTGGGCGCCGCCCACGCCCAGGCCGACAAATTTCCCTCCAAACCGATCCGTCTCATCGTTCCCTATGGCACCGGCAGCGGCACCGACAACAGCGCGCGCTATTTCACGCAGAAGATCGCCGAGAAGACCGGCTGGACCTTCATCGTCGAAAACAAGCCGGGCGGCAACGGCTTCATCGGGCTCAGCGAGGTGCAGCGCTCCCCGGCCGACGGCTACACCATGGTCTACACCGGCGGCACCACGCACGGCGTGAACTCGGCGCTGTTCAAGAAGTTGCCCTACGACCCGCTCAAGGACTTCACGCCGGTGACGCCCGGCGTGTTCTCGCCCATGGTGCTGCTGGCCAAGCCGGACCTCCATGTAAAGACTGCGGCGGAACTTGTCGATGTGATCCGCAAGAACCCCGGCAAGATGGCAGGTGCCACCGGAAGCTCGTTCCAGATCATGGCCATGGAGGTGTTCAAGCACGAGAACAAGCTGGAGACGACCAACGTGCCCTACAAAGGCAGTGCGCAGTCGATGACGGATCTGCTGGGCGGCCATGTGGATTTCACCTTGGTTGATTTGGCTGCCGGTCTTCCGCAGATCGAAGCGGGCCGGCTCAAGGCACTGGCCGTGACTTCGCCGGCGCGCGTGGATGTGCTGCCCGACGTGCCGACCATGGCCCAAGCGGGGCTGCCCGACATTCAGCTCGCTGGCTGGGCCGCCCTTTTTGTCAAGGCGGGCACGCCCGAACCGGTTGTCGCTACCTTGCAAAAGGCCTTCAACAGCTACTTCCAGTCGCCCGACTACAAGGCCTACGTCGGCAGAACGGGCGGCTACTACACCGCCATGAGCACGCCCGAGATGATGAGCTTCATCACCACCGAGATCGAGCGCTCCAAGGCAGCGCTCCAGCGCGCCGGCATTCAGCCCGAGTAAGCCATGTCCAAGGAAAGCAACGGAACACCCACCGCGGTGGGCCAGAACGCAACTGCCGAGCGGTTTTCTGGGCCTCTCAGTGGCATCAAGGTGCTCGACCTGACCACGGTCTTCATGGGGCCATCGGCCACACAGATGATGGGCGATCTCGGGGCGGACGTCATCAAGGTCGAAGCGCCTGAGGGCGACTCCACGCGGCGCATTGGCCCGCAAGGGCACCAGGGCCTGGGGCCACTGTTTCTCGGCCTGAACCGCAACAAGCGCAGCATCGTGCTCGATCTGAAGAAGCCCGAATGCGTGCAGGCGCTGCTCAAGCTGGCCGAAACGGCGGACGTCATTGCCAGCAACATTCGCCCTGCTGCCATGCAACGGCTTGGGCTGGGGTATGAGGCGCTGGCCAAGGCCAACCCACGCATCCTCTACGTCAGCATGGTGGGCTTCTCGCAAAAGGGGCCCTACGCCGCCAAAGCCGCATTCGACGACATGATCCAGGCCGGCTCGGGGCTCGCCGCTGCAATGGCGCCGGGCAATGGCGGTGTGCCGCGCTACCTGCCGGTGACCATTGCCGACCGCTCCGTGGGCATTTACGCCTTCGGTGTGATTTCGGCGGCGCTGTACGCGCGCAGCCAGACCGGGCGCGGCCAGAGCATTGAAGTGCCCATGTTCGAAACCATGGTGCCTTACGTGCTCGGCGACCACCTGTATGGCAACACCTTCGTGCCCAGCCAGGGCGACTTCGGCTACCCGCGGCTGATGACGCCCAACCGCCGGCCGTACAAAACCAAGGACGGCTACGTCTGCTGCCTGATCTATACCGATGCGCACTGGCGCACTTTTCTGCATGCCATTGGAAAGCCGGAGCTGATGCAGACCGACCCGCGTTTTGCCGACATCCGCAGCCGCACCACGCACATCGACGACCTGTACCAGATGGTGGCCGACGAGCTGCAGCACCGCACCGTGGCCGAGTGGCGCGAAGTGCTGCCGGAATCCGAAATACCGCTGTTCCCGATGCATACCTTCGATTCGCTGCTGGAGGACGAGCACCTGACCGCGACGGGCTTCTTCAGTGAGTCGGTTCATCCGGTGGTGGGCCGCATACGCGAAATGGCCGTACCCAGCGAATGGTCCGACACCACGCCGGACAACCACCGCCCGGTGCCAACGCTGGGCGAACACACGCAGGAGGTGCTGCGCGAGGCAGGCTATTCGGACGATGCCATTGCTGCGCTTGGCAACGGTGCCAGGCAGGCCGCGCCCGGGCAGGCCGCGCCAAGGCCTGATTGACCCCCAGTTTGCAAAAAAGGAAATCCCATGAAGCATGAAGAGCTCTTGGTCGAGCGCGACGGCCACGTCCTGGCCCTCACCATCAACCGCCCCGATCAGCGAAATGCATTGAATGGCCCTCTGATGGACGCCATTCGCGATCAGATTGAGCGCGCCAACAGCGACAAGGACTTGCGCGCCATCGTCCTGACCGCCGTAGGTGCCAAGGCCTTTTGTGCCGGCGCCGATCTCGCCAGCGGAGCCTCGTTCAAGTTCAACTATGCCGAACCGCGCATGGCATTTGCCGAGCTGTTCCGTGCCGCGCGCCGCACCAATGTGCCCATCGTCGGCAAGGTGAATGGCACCTGCATGGCGGGCGGCATGGGCCTGCTGGCCATCTGCGATCTGGCCGTGGCAGCCGACCACGCCTTGTTCGGGCTGCCAGAAGTGAAAGTGGGTGTGTACCCCATGCAGGTACTTACCGTACTGCAACACGTGGTGCCGCGCCGACGCCTGCTGCAGATGTGCTTGACTGGCGAGCCCGTAAGCGCTGCCGACGCGCTCGACATGGGTTTGGTGAGCCAGGTGGTGCCCGCCGATCGGCTGGATGCCGCAACGGCCATCTTGGTGGGTCAAATTGCCGAACGCTCGCCTGCGGCGATTCGCCGTGGGAAGTACGCCACCTACGCCATCGAATCCATGTCCTTCGAGGAATCGATGGCCTTCATGGAAGGCCAGATCGGCCTGCTCGCCGCCACAGATGATGCGGTTGAGGGCCTGGCTGCATTCAAGGAAAAGCGCAAACCAGTCTGGACGGGGAATTGACATGACGGCAAAGAACAAAACCGTGCGCATTGGCGGCGCCAGTGGCTTCTGGGGTGACAGCAGCGTGGGCGCTCCGCAACTGGTGGCCAGCGGGCAGATCGATTACCTGGTGTTTGACTACCTCGCCGAGCTGACCATGTCCATCCTGGCCGGCGCCCGGCTGAAAAAACCCGAACTTGGCTACGCCACCGACTTCGTCACGGTGGCCATGCGTGCGGTGCTGCGGGATGTGATCGACAAAGGCATCCGCGTGGTCAGCAACGCGGGCGGGGTGAATCCGCAAGGCTGTGCTGACGCGCTGGCGGCGGTTGCCGCAGAACTCGGCGTGCCGCTGCGCATTGCCGTGGTGACGGGCGACGACGTGCTGCCGCTCATTCCTGGCCTGCGCGAAGCCGACCCGCCGGTTCGCGAACTGCAGTCGGGCGCGGCCATGCCGGCCAAGGTGCTCACTGCCAACGCCTACCTGGGAGCGCTTCCGGTCAAGGCCGCGCTGGACGCGGGCGCACAGGTCGTGATTACCGGGCGCTGCGTGGATTCGGCCGTGACGCTAGGCATCCTCATGCACGAGTTTGGCTGGGCGCCTGACGCGTACGAACAACTCGCGGCGGGTTCGCTGGCGGGCCACATTCTCGAATGCGGTTGCCAGGCCACGGGGGGTCTGCACACCGACTGGGACACGGTGCCGGACTGGGCGCACATCGGCTACCCCATCGTTGAGTGCCAGCCAGGCGGCGGCTTCGTGGTGACCAAGCCTGCGGGCACTGGTGGCAAGGTGGTGCCTGCGGTGGTTGGGGAGCAAATGCTCTATGAAATCGGGGACCCTGGAGCGTACCTATTGCCGGATGTCATTTGCGATTTCACGCAGGTTCGCATGGCACAGGTAGGTGAGAACCGGGTCGAAGTTCAGGGCGCGCGCGGTCGGGCACCTACGGATACCTACAAGGTCAGCGCCACGTACCTCGACGGCTTCAAGACGTCGGCACACATGACCATCATCGGTTTCGACGCGGCTGCCAAGGCGCAGCGCACCGGAGAAGCGATCTTCACGCGGACCTCCGAACTGCTTAAGGAAAACGGCCTGGAGCCCTATACCGAGACGAACATTGAACTCATTGGCGCTGAATCTTGCTACGGCCCCCATGCACGGGCTTCGCAGGCTCGCGAAGTCGTCCTGCGCCTTTCGGCGACGCACGTGCGCAAAGAAGCCTTGCAATTGCTGGCGCGCGAAGTGGCGCCAGCGGGCACGTCCTGGGCGCCGGGCACGACTGGCTTTGGGGGTGGGCGTGCGAGCGCTTCGCCGTCCATTCGCCAATACGCCTTCCTGCTCGGCAAGTCGCGCGTGCTGCCGGTCATGCACCTTGACGGCCAGCCGACCGAAATTGCAGTCCCCCCAGGCAGTGGGGATGCCTTGCGCGCCGCTGCAGCGCAAGCGACGCCTTCGGCAGCGCAGGCAGACCCTGCCGACGCGGCCGACTGCGTCGAGGTGCCGCTGATCCGGATTGCGTTTGCACGCAGTGGTGACAAGGGCGATATCTCGAACATCGGCATCATCGCGCGCCATCCGGAGTTGTTGCCAGTACTGCGCGCGCAGCTCACCGAGGCGGCTGTGGCGGGGTGGCTGGCGCATTTGGTCAAAGGGAAAATAACGCGCTATGAGGTGCCGGGGATCGGCGCGTTCAACTTTGTTTGTGAAAATGCTCTGGGTGGCGGCGGTATGGCGACTTTGCGCAACGACGCGCTGGGCAAAGGCATGGCGCAGATCGTGCTGGGAATGCCTGTCAGGATCCCGGTGCGACTGCTGCTCAACCACTGAGCGTCTGAGACCCGCCGCTTTGGCTCCTGTCCTGTTCAAAGGAGACAAAGTGGGCTTCAGGCGACGCCAACTTGTTAGAACCCTCATGATTGGTATCGCCGGACAGCGCCGGCATGTGGAGCAAGCAATGAAACCTGATATCCGCGATTTTGTCGCCGGTGTTGCCATGATGGCGACCGGCGGCTTTGTGGCCCTGTACGCCGCCAACCAATACGAGGTCGGCTCGGCCGCCCGCATGGGGCCAGGCTACTTCCCCACGATACTGGGCTCGATCCTGGCCTTTCTTGGCCTGGTCATTGCACTGATGTCTTTTCGGGAGGTGGTGCACATCCTCAAGCCCCCGCCGTTCACTCCCCGGCCCTTCATTGCCGTGATTGCGGCCGTGGCATTGTTTGCGCTGCTCATCGGCCGCATTGGCTTGGTTCCGACGACCATCCTGATGGTCATCGTCACCGCCTCCGGAAGCAACAGCTTTCAGTTGCGCCGGGCCGTCCTGCTCGGTGTTTCCCTCTCAGTCATTGCCTGGCTGATCTTCTCGCTGGGTCTGCAAATGACCTTGCCCGCCTTCGCCTGGGGGTTTTGAGCCATGGAATTCTTTTCCCTCTTCGCTTCCAACCTCTCCATAGGCGTGCATGAAGCGGTCACGCTCAGCAACCTCTGGTATTGCTTTGTCGGGGTGTTCCTGGGCACGCTGGTGGGCGTGCTGCCTGGGCTAGGTTCCCTCATTGCGATTTCCCTGCTGCTGCCCATCACCTACCACCTGCCCGCCACCGGCGCGCTCATCATGCTGGCCGGCGTGTACTTCGGTGCCGACTACGGAGGCGGTACCTGCTCCATCCTGCTCGGGGTGCCCGGACACGCGGCCGCAGCGGTCGATGTGCTCGATGGCTACCCGATGGCCAAACAGGGGCGCGGCGGGATCGCCTTGTTCATGAAGTGCGTGGCCTCGTTCTGGGGCTCTGCCGTGGGCATCGTGCTGCTGATGTTCTTCGCACCCATTCTCTCGGGCTGGGCCCTCAATTTTGGCCCCTCGGAGTACTGCGCGCTGATGCTGCTGGGCCTGATTGCTGCGTCCACCGTAGGCCAAGGCTCGCCCATCAAGGGCGTGGCCATGGTCTTCGTGGGCCTGATCCTGGGCGTGATCGGCACCGACATCAACAGCGGTGTCTCGCGCTTTGCCTTTGATATCCCTGAGCTGTCCGACGGCATCAGTCTGGTGGCCATGGCCATGGGCCTGTTTGCCATCACCGAGGTGATCAAGAGCGCCAATACCACGCGGGTAACGCCCGAGGAGCAAAGCTTCACGCTGCGCGACCAGATGCCTACGCGCGAAGACTGGCGCCGCTCCTTTGGGCCGATGCTGCGCGGCTCGGGTCTGGGCGCGTTCTTCGGTGCGTTGCCCGGCACCAGCGGCGGCATGGCGACGTTTCTGTCTTACTCGATGGAAAAACGCATTTCCAAGCACCCGGAAGAATTCGGCAAGGGCGCCATCGAGGGCATTGCCGGGCCCGAGGCCTGCAACAACGCCGGTGTGGGCACGGCTTTCATCCCGACCCTGACGCTGGGCATTCCGGGCGACGCCGTCATGGCGCTGATGCTGGGGGCCCTCACCATTCAGGGCATTCAGCCCGGCCCGCAGGTGATCACGGCCCACCCGGATCTGTTCTGGGGGCTGATCGTGAGCTTCTGGATCGGCAATCTCTTCCTGGTAATTCTGAACATTCCACTGATCGGCATGTGGGTGAAGTTGCTGTCCATTCCCTATCACCTGATGTTCCCGTCCATCGTGCTGTTCACCTGCATCGGGGTCTACAGCACCAGCAACAGCACCTTCGATGTCTGGGTGCTGCTGGTCTTTGGCATCCTGGGCTACCTGATGGCTTTGCTGCGCCTCGAGGTGGTGCCGGTGCTGCTGGGCCTGATCCTGGGGCCGATGCTGGAAGAGAATTTCCGCAGAACCTTGCTGCTGTCGCGCGGCAGCTTCAGTGTGTTTGTGGAGCGGCCCATTACGGCTGTGGCACTGGGCGTCTGCGCGTTTTTGTTGATCTGGACGGTCTGGGGCAGCATGAAGAAGAAGGTCGTGGCCTGAGGACACGCAGACGCGCACGCAATTCATAGACGGGGCGCACCGCCGCACCCTGCCTGCGCAGGCTGCCCTTACCGGGCCTGCAGGTAACGCTGCGACAACTCGCGGCGGGCGGCGCTGTCGAGCCCCACGACTTCGGTGAGGTAGGTTTCCATGCCACCGTAGTCCTGGTCCACCTTGTTCAGCGCGGCGTCGAGGAACTCTGTCTGTACGCGCCACAGCACGGCCAGCACTTCTTCTGCGGCATGGCCTTCGGCAAAGGCTGGGCGGCGATACAGATCGTTGGTGAGCAGATAGTCGCGCATCACCACATCGCGGGGCACGCCCAGAGCCAATAGGATGAGCGCGGCGGCAAAGCCGGTGCGGTCTTTGCCGGCGGTGCAGTGGAAGACCAGCGGCGCGTCCTTGGCGAGCAGGATGCGAAAGAACTCGGCAAAACGCGGGGCGTTCTCGTGCACGAAGCCGCGGTAGGTTTCCTGCATCAGCGCCACCGCATCTTGCGCTGTCAGTGCCCGGCCCTCGCGTTGCAGTTCAATCGCCCGCTGCACGACGGTGGGCTCAATGGCCAGTTGGTGGTGCTCTACCGTGGGCAAAAGGTAGGCGAGTTGGGCGCGCTCCCTTTCGCCACGGAAATCCACGGTGCGTGCAATGCCCAGCGCGGCCAGACGCGCCTGGTCGTCGGGTGTGAGGGCTGCCAGGTGATCCGAGCGGAAGATGCGCCGCCATGCGACCTGCCGGCCGTCCTGGCCGGTGTAGCCGCCCAGGTCGCGGAAGTTGGTGGCGCCGGCCAGCGGCAGGGAACGGGAGGGCGTTTCGACGGACATGGGAGCGTGCGCAGGCGAGTCGGGTGTGTGCATGGCGCTGAGCGTAGCGCAAGCGGCCGAGGGTTTGTGTCGCCTAGGGACATCCATATAAGAACATCCCTAGATCGGGCTGGGACCCACCCACAGGCCGCTTCGCAACCCTTCGGGGCACGCGGGCGACCACACCTGGCCGCTTGTGTTCCAGCACGTTTCCTGCACGTTGAGTCCGGCAAAAACGCCGTAGCCGGCGCCCGCGCAGATCTCCTGCCCCGCAGATAGCGTCTCGCCCGCCTTGATGGCGCCCAGCGCGTGAATCGACTCGCCGGCCCTGATGCCCCAGCCGGCTTCGAGGTGCACGACACCGCTGATCGTGCCGCCGACCAGGATGCCCTGGCCGGCGCGCAGGCCCTCGCATCCGGTGAGGTGCCCGCCCACGCGCAAGCCTTTGCCGCATTCCACGCCGCCTTGCGCAATAAAGTCCTGGCCGATAAAGGCGCCGCCCTGCAACTGCAAGCGCCCGCCGCAGACCACGTCCC
>JBATPF010000408.1:0-1596 GCA_049291355.1 Giesbergeria sp. | reverse complement strand
CCCTGCAGCTGCGCCCGCCGCTGCGCCCGCCGCTGCGCATGCACCCAAGCTCGACTCGGGCGACACCGCCTGGATGCTGACCTCGACCCTGCTCGTCATCCTGATGGTGATTCCGGGCCTGGCGTTGTTCTACGGGGGCCTGGCGCGCTCGAAGAACATGCTCTCGGTGCTGGTGCAGGTGTTCGTGATCTTCGCGCTCATCACCGTGCTCTGGGCCATTTACGGCTACAGCCTGGCCTTTGGCGGCGAGGGGCAGTTCTTTGGCGGATTCGACAAGCTGTTCTTGAAGGGCATCACGCCGGACACGCTCTCAGGCATGCTGCCAACCATCCCTGAATACGTGTTCGTCGCCTTCCAGTCCACGTTTGCCGCCATCACCGTGGCGCTCATCGTCGGCTCGTTTGCCGAGCGCATCAAGTTCGCTGCCGTGCTGATCTTCGCGGTGCTGTGGTTCACCCTGAGCTACATCCCCATGGCGCACATGGTCTGGGGCGGTGGCCTGCTGGGCAAGGACGGCGCGCTGGATTTTGCGGGCGGCACCGTGGTGCACATCAACGCCGGTATCGCTGGCCTGGTGGGCGCCTACATGGTCGGCAAGCGCGTGGGCTTCGGCAAGGAAGCGCTGACGCCGCACAGCCTGACGCTGACCATGGTGGGTGCTTCGCTTCTGTGGGTAGGCTGGTTTGGCTTTAACGCGGGTTCTGCGGGTGCGGCCAATGGCTCGGCGGGTCTGGCCTTCATCAACACCACGCTGGCGACCGGCGCGGCCACGCTGTCCTGGCTGGCCGGTGAGACGCTGCACAAAGGCAAGGCCTCCATGCTGGGCGCGGCCTCGGGCGCGGTGGCCGGCCTGGTGGCGGTCACCCCGGCCGCAGGCTTCGTCGGCCCCATGGGTTCCATCGTGCTGGGTCTGCTGGCCGGCGTGGTCTGCCTGTGGGGTGTGGGGGGCCTGAAGAAGATGCTGGGCGCCGACGATGCGTTTGACGTGTTCGGCGTGCACGGCGTGGGCGGCATTCTGGGCGCCATCCTGACTGGCGTGTTTGCCTCGCAAAGTCTGGGCGGCACGGGCGGCCTGACCCCGGACACCTACGCCATGGGCGCTCAGGTGTGGGTGCAGTGCAAGAGCGTGCTGGTGACGCTGGTGTGGTCGGGGGTTGCGGCTTTCATCAGCTACAAGATCGCTGACCTGCTGGTGGGCCTGCGCGTTCCGGAAGAAGCCGAGCGCGAGGGCCTGGACATCACCTCGCACGGCGAGACGGCCTACAGCCGCTGACAGGGATGCCCTGCGGTGGGGTGTCTGGTGGCACCCCGCCTGCTGCGAGTTCTTCCTCCTCCCTGGGAATTCTGGCCCGCCGCCTGGCGGGCCTTTTTTTGTCCCCCGACTCTGCAGCGAACACGGGAATAATCCAGTCGGTGTAATCCCATCAAACAAGGAACTGGCCATGGCATGGCGCACGCTGGGCACGCAGCTCTGCGAATTGGGCGAGTCCCCCTTCTGGCAGGCGAGCGACGCCCGGCTCTACTGGGTGGACATCGCCGGCCGCGCAGCCCTGCGCGCCGACCCGGCCACCGGCGCCACCGAGCGCTGGCCGCTGC
>JBATPF010000407.1:0-2654 GCA_049291355.1 Giesbergeria sp. | reverse complement strand
GCGCCCGAGCAGGCGAGCGAAGCGCTGGAAGCGGGCGGCCTGCGGCTTGATGCGGCCGCGCATCGGGTGAGTTTCAAGGAGCAGGAGCTGCGCATCGGCCCCACCGAATTCAAGCTGCTGCGCTATCTGATGGCGCACCCGGAGCGCGTGCATGCGCGCGGACAATTGTTGGACAAGGTTTGGGGTGACCACGTATTTATCGAGGAGCGCACGGTGGATGTGCACGTCAAACGCCTGCGCGAGGCGCTGGGCACCGCGAGCGGCATGGTGGAAACGGTGCGTGGCGCGGGCTACCGGTTTTCTGCACTGGCGGGTCAGACGGGTCCGGCGGATGCGCAAGCGAACAGGCCATGAAATGACCGCATATTTCTCCTGATTTCATAGCTGCTAATGCTTGTGTAGTAAGCGCTATAGGCAATTTTCACTTTATTTTTTCCTATTCTGACGGCCGCCCATGTGGACCCGCTCGCTGATCTTTCTTGGCGCCCAACTGCTGGGCGCGGGCCTGGGCTTTGTGCTGCATGGCGCCTGGGGCGCGTTGGCGGGTGCGGCGGCTGTAGTCTGGCTGTGGTTCCTCGTCGACCTGATGCGGGCGGGGCGCGTGCTGCGTTGGCTGCGCGATGCGCCGCCAGGCCCGATGCCAGCGCGCGTTGGCGTCTGGGGCGAAGCGGTGGATCGCGTCCAGCGTCTGCTGCGTCAGCGTGAGCAGCAAGCTACTGCGAGCGAGCAGCGGCTGGGCGGTATGTTGGACGCTCTTCAGGCCACCCCGAGCGGTGTGCTGCTGCTGGATGACAAATCCCGCATCGTCTGGTGCAACCACAACGCCGCGCGGCATCTGTCCATCGACGCCCAGCGCGATGTCGAGCAGTTCATCGGAAACCTGCTGCGCGACCCCGATTTCTCGGCCTATCTGGCTGGTGGCGACTGGTCGCGCGAACTCGTCATCACCACCCATGGCCAGAGCGATGGACGGGCGGCGCGCCTGTCCATCCAGTTGTGTGCTTACGGCGTTGGCCAGAAGCTCATGCTCACGCGCGATGTCACGGCGGCGGAGCAGGCTGAGTCCATGCGGCGCGACTTTGTCGCCAATGTCTCGCACGAAATCCGCACGCCGCTGACCGTACTGGCCGGCTTCGTCGAGACGCTGCAGACCTTGCCGCTGGAGGAGCAGGAGCTGTCGCGCTACCTCGCACTGATGGCGCAGCAAGCCCAGCGCATGCAGCGTGTGGTCGAGGGCTTGCTGGCGCTCTCCCGGCTGGAGGCCAGCCCGCCGCCGGGCTTGGCGGAGTGGATGCCGGTGGCGGCACTGCTGGAGCGCTGCGAACAGGAAGCCGGCGCGCTGGCCGCAGTCATGGGGCTGCGGCAGACCCTGCGCTTCCCCCGGTTTTCACAGCCAGAGGACGCGGGCGAGATTGCCGGCGGCGGCGCCGAGCTGCACAGTGCGTTGTCCAACCTGGTGGGCAATGCGGTGCGCTACACGCCCGCCGATGGCAGCATCGAAGTGCAGTGGGCGTGGCAGCCCGGTGGCGACGCCGTGTTCCGTGTGCATGACACCGGCCCCGGTATCGATGCCGAACATTTGCCGCGAATCACCGAGCGCTTCTACCGCGTGGACCGCAGCCGCTCCCGCGACACCGGCGGAACCGGGCTGGGGCTTGCCATCGTGAAGCACGTGGTGCAGCGCCACGGTGCGCAATTGGTGGTGGAGAGCACGCCTGGAAAGGGCTCGACCTTCAGCATCCGCTTCCCCGCCTTGCGGCTGCGGCGCGCAGGCAATCCTTGAGGCTTAAGGTGGCAGGCGCCGGTACACCACCAGCGCATCGTTGCGGTCGGTAGGCCGTCCGATCCGGGCTGTAAATATCCATTCTTTTTCGTCTGGCGGGCTGCGGCGCAAGGCAGGCCGGGGTGCATCGTCGGCCACGAGCAGCCAGGGACACGTGGGAGCGGCAGCCGTCAGCGGGCGGGTGGCGACGGTGCCAAACACCTGCAGCGCGGCAAACTGGCCTTGGTCCAGGCCCAGCACGTGCACGCAGGGCGCGTTTCCGGTCAGCGCCATTACTGCCCGCACCTGGGGCGCGTCGCTGCGCGCGTAATTCAGCATGGGAAGCCACAGCGTGGTGAGCAGCAGCCAGCACAGCGTGGTGCCCGCCGCCGGAAGCACCAGCGTTTTCCACAGCGCGCTCTGGTTGCGCCCTGTGCGCCAGACGACGACTGCGCACCAGGCGGTAGTGGCAGCCAAGGCCACTGCAAAGGCCAGGGCAGAAAATTCCGAATGAAAACCCTGCGCCAGTCTGGCCACGTTGGCGGCGGGTTGGGCCGGGAAGCCGGTTTGCGTGGACACCCAGATGACCCAGATGGCGATGGCCGAGGCCGTAAAGAAGAGCAGCGTGAACCAGTCGATCAGCGCCGACACGCTGCGTTTGAGCGTGGGCAGAGCAAACGCCGCCAGCGCCGCCAGCGCCGGCAAGCCCAGCAGCAGCGCCCGGTCGGCAGGCCGCGAGAACGCCATGGCCACAAGGGCGCAGACGGCGAACCAAAGCGGTAACCAAAGATGGCGCCGCAGAGGCAGGACGAAAACATGGCGTCGCCAGCGCCACAGTGTCCACAGCGCCAGCGGCCAGGCGGGCCAGGTGAACCACAGCAGCAGGCGCGCC
>JBATPF010000406.1:0-5834 GCA_049291355.1 Giesbergeria sp. | reverse complement strand
GGCTCCACCTTTCTGCGGCGTGAGGCCCCCATCGATGAGTGCGCGCAAAGCCATCGGAAACGCCAGCGTGGCCACGGCCGCCAGCAGCAGGAACAGAAACGCCAGCGCCATGCGGGCGCGGTACGGGCGCAAAAACGGCAACAGTCCGGAAAGTGCACGCGGGGCCGCGGTGGGCGGCGAATTTTGGGTGTCAGAAGGCATGCGCCGCAGTGTAGGCGCAGCCCCAGGCGCGCGGACCTGTAGGCACTTTTACATACGCGTTAGTCCCAGTGCAGCGCAAGGCTGCGCACCTTACCATTGCTCGCAATTCAAGCGTCTTTGCACTTGATCAAAGTGCATCGACTGTTTTCCCTCCATGAAAGTACCCCCGCCGCGATGAGCGACTTCATTCTTGAAACCCGGAATCTGACCAAGGAGTTCAAGGGATTCACTGCAGTCAGCGATGTCACGCTGAATGTGCAGCGCCATACCATCCATGCGCTCATCGGGCCGAACGGCGCGGGCAAGACGACCTGCTTCAATCTTCTGACCAAATTTCTCGAGCCCACCTCGGGCAGCATTCGGTTCAATGGCACCGAAATTACGCGCGAGAAGCCAGCGCAAATTGCCCGGCGCGGCGTCATTCGTTCGTTTCAGATCTCGGCCGTGTTTCCGCACCTCACGCTCATTGAAAACGTGCGCATCGGCCTGCAGCGCAAGCTCGGTACGGCCTTCCACTTTTGGCGCAGCGAGCGCAGCCTGCGCCAGCTCGACGACCGCGCCATGCAGCTGCTGACCGAAGTGGGGCTGGACGATCTGGCCGATGAGGTCACCGTCAACCTGCCTTATGGCCGCAAGCGTGCACTGGAAATCGCCACTACCTTGTCGATGGAGCCCGAATTGATGTTGCTCGATGAGCCCACGCAGGGCATGGGCCATGAGGACGTGGACCGGGTCACCGATTTGATCAGGAAAGTCTCCGTAGGCCGCACCATCTTGATGGTGGAACACAACATGAAAGTCGTCTCCACCATCGCCGACCGCATCACGGTGCTGCAGCGCGGCGCTGTGCTGGCCGAAGGCCCGTATGCCGAAGTGTCGAACAACCCCGAAGTGATGGAAGCCTACATGGGCACGACCGACGGCCAACTGCAGGGAGCGCACTGAGATGGCAGCCAGTTCTCCCGCCACTCCCGCACTGCAGATCAGCAAGCTCGAAGCCTGGTACGGCGAATCGCACGTGCTGCACGGTGTCGATGTGCTGGTGCAGCCCGGCGAGGTGGTGACCTTGCTGGGGCGCAACGGCGCCGGACGCACCACCACGCTGCGCGCCATCATGGGTTTGACAGGCGCGCGCCGGGGCTCGGTCAAGATCAACGGTGTCGAAACCATCAACATGGCTACGCACCGCATTGCGCACCTGGGCGTTGGCTATTGCCCGGAAGAGCGCGGCATTTTTGCCAGTCTTTCGTGTGAAGAGAACCTGTTGCTGCCCCCCGTGCTCAAGACCGGAACGCCCGGCATGTCGATCGACGAAATCTACGACATGTTCCCCAACCTCGCCGAGCGCCGCAACAGCCAGGGTACGCGCCTGTCGGGCGGGGAGCAGCAGATGCTGGCCGTGGCCCGCATTCTTCGAACGGGAGCCAAGCTTTTGTTGCTCGACGAAATCTCTGAAGGCCTGGCGCCGGTCATTGTGCAGGCACTGGCGCGCATGATCACGATGCTGCGCACCAAAGGCTACACAGTCGTGATGGTGGAGCAGAACTTCCGCTTTGCCGCACCCCTGGCGGATCGGTTCTATGTGATCGAGCACGGAACCGTCGTTCAGAATTTCAACGCCAGCGAGTTGGAATCGCGCATGCCAATACTCAATCAGTTGCTCGGCATCTGAGCCGTCTTCCAGGTCGGGTCGCGCACCGGCCTTCTTTCGCTTTTTTGTTTTCCAACCGTCCACAAGGAGACATCGCATGAAATACAAGCACACCACTCTGGCACTGATGCTGGCAGCCGCAGGCCTGGCCACGGGCGCCGCCCACGCGCAAGAGAAAGTCACCATTGGCTTCATCACCGATATGTCCAGCCTGTACTCGGACGTGGAAGGCAAGGGCGGCGCCACTGCCATCCAGATGGCGATTGACGATTTCGGCGGCAAGGCGCTTGGCCAGCCGATCGAACTGCTGACCGCAGATCACCAGAACAAGGCCGATATTGCCGCCTCGAAGGCGCGCGAATGGATCGACACCCAGGGCGCCACGATGATCTTTGGCGGCACCAACTCGGGCACGGCCCTGGCCACGGCCAAGGTGGCGCAGGAGAAGAAGCGCGTTTACATCAACAACGGCGCAGCGTCTTCCGCCCTGACCAACGAACAATGCAGCCCCTACACCATGCATTACGCCTACGACACGGTGGCGCTGGCCAAGGGTACGGGCGGCGCCGTGGTGGACACGGGCGGCAAGACCTGGTTCTTCCTGACCTCGGACTACGCGTTTGGCCACGCGCTGGAAAAAGACACCAGCACCGTGGTCGAAGCCAAGGGCGGCAAGATTGTGGGTGCGGTGCGCCATCCGCTCAACGCTTCGGACTTCTCTTCCTTCCTGCTCCAGGCGCAAAATTCCAAGGCGCAGATTCTGGGTCTGGCCAATGCCGGTGGCGACACCATCAACGCCATCAAGGCCGCCAAGGAGTTCGGCATCGACAAGACCATGAAGGTGGCGGGCCTGCTGGTGTTCCTGAGCGACATCCACAGCCTGGGCCTGAAGAACGTGGGGGGCCTGTTGCATACCACCAGCTGGTACTGGGACAAGGACGACGCATCGCGCAAATTTGGTGAGAAGTATTTCGCCAAGATGAAGCGCATGCCCACCGATGTGCAGGCAGCTGACTATTCGGCCACCATGAACTACCTGAAGGCCGTGGCGGCCGTCAAATCCACCGACGCCGACAAGGTCATGGAATACATGAAGAAGACGCCGATCAACGACTTCTTCGCCACGAACGGCGTCATCCGCCCCGACGGACGCATGGTGCATGAGATGTACCTGGTGGAGGCCAAACAGCCTTCCGAATCCAAGAAGCCCTGGGATTACCTCAAGATCGTGAAGAAGATGCCTGGCGATTCGGTGTTCACCACCAAAGCCGAGAGCAAGTGCGCGCTCTGGAAGTAAATCCGAGCCGCCACTGACCGCATTGAAACGCCCCTACCTGTCCCTCCCATGGAATTCTTTGGTATCTCATTGCCAGGCTTGCTGAGCCAGCTCCTTCTGGGGCTGGTCAACGGTTCGTTCTACGCAATTCTCAGTCTTGGGCTGGCCGTGATCTTCGGCCTGCTCAACGTCATCAACTTTGCGCACGGTGCGCTGTTCATGATGGGGGCCGTGATTACCTGGATGGCCATGAACTACTTCGGCATCAACTACTGGGTGATGCTGGTGGTGGCGCCGCTGATCGTGGGCGTGTTCGGTGTGCTGATTGAGCGCCTGCTTCTGCGCTGGATCTACAAGCTCGATCATCTCTACGGCCTGCTCTTGACGCTGGGGCTGACGCTGCTGGTCGAAGGCGTGTTTCGCTCGGTCTACGGCGTGTCGGGCTTGGGGTACGACACGCCCGATCTGCTCTCGGGCGGCACCAACCTGGGGTTCATGTTCCTGCCCAATTACCGGGCCTGGGTGGTGGTGGCGTCCATTGCCGTGTGCATGGTGACCTGGTTCGTGATCGAAAAAACCAAGCTCGGCGCCTACCTGCGTGCGGGCACCGAAAATCCCCGGCTCGTCGAAGCGTTTGGCGTCAACGTGCCGGTGATGATTACCTTGACCTATGCCTTTGGAGCGGCACTCGCCGCGTTTGCTGGCGTGTTGTCTGCACCTATTTACCAAGTCTCTCCGCTGATGGGGCAGAACTTGATCATCGTGGTCTTCGCCGTCGTGGTGATCGGCGGCATGGGGTCCATCATGGGCTCCATTCTCACGGGCCTGGGCCTGGGAGTCGTCGAAGGTTTCACCAAGGTTTTTTATCCTGAAGCATCTTCTACCGTGGTGTTTGTGATCATGGTTGTGGTGCTGTTGATTCGCCCCGCCGGCCTGTTCGGCAAAGAAAATTGACGGGGCCCTAGACATGAATCTCAAGAATATTGCCGTCATCGGCTACGGGTTGCTCTTTGTGGGGCTGCTGCTGGCCCCGGTTCTGGGCGCTTACCCTGTCTTTGTCATGAAGCTCATGTGCTTCGCGCTCTTTGCTGCGGCCTTCAATCTGCTGCTCGGCTACACCGGCATGCTGTCCTTTGGCCATGCCGCATTTTTCGGCGGTGCCGCCTATGTAGCGGGCCATGTCATCAAGGTCTGGGGGTTGACGCCGGAACTGGGCTTGTTGCTGGGCACGCTGAGCGGTGCGTTTCTGGGTCTGATCGTGGGGTTTTTTGCTATCCGGCGAACGGGCATCTACTCCACGATGATCACGCTGGCGCTGGCGCAAATGCTGTTTTTCGTCGCGCTGCAAGCGCCGTTTACCGGCGGTGAAGACGGCTTGCAGTCGGTGCCGCGCGGCAAGATGTTCGGCCTGATTGATCTGCGCAACGACATGGTGCTGTACTACATCGTGCTGGCCATCGTGATTGCAGCTTTCCTGCTGATCGTGCGCACCGTGCATTCGCCCTTTGGCCAAGTGCTCAAGGCCATCAAAGAAAACGAGCCACGCGCCACGTCGCTGGGCTACGACACCAACCGCTTCAAGCTGGTGGCCTTTGTGCTCTCAGCCGCGCTGTCGGGTCTGGCCGGTGCGCTCAAGACCATGGTGATGGGTTTTGCCACCCTGAGCGACGTGCACTGGACCGCATCGGGCCACGTGGTGCTGATGACGCTGGTGGGCGGCCTTGGTACGCTCTCGGGCCCCTTGGTGGGATCGGCGGTGGTGGTGCTGCTGGAAAACAAGTTGGGCGAAATCGGCCACGTGCTGGCCGAAATGACCCAGATCGAATGGTTCAGCACCTTGGGCGAGTCGGTCACCATGGTCACCGGACTGATCTTCGTGGTGTGTGTGCTGGCGTTCCGCCGTGGCATCATGGGCGAAATCATTGCCTGGCTGCAGCGTCGGCGCGGCGACGGCAAGCTTTAGATCGGCTACAGCGCCAGGCGCGCTACGTAGCCCGTCATTTCCAGATAGCCGCGCCCCCGTTCGCGGCCGTTTGCGTCTCGCAGGGCGCTTAGGCCTTCCCAGTAAAACGCGCCGGTGGACGCGCGGCTGTCAAGCTCCTGCGCGTCAAACAGTGCCTGCACCTCGAAGCGGCCCACGGGCGAGTCCAGCCGCCAGGCCACGGGGTAGCGCGCGCCGCTGGCCGGGCTGGTCCAGTGGCGCAGCGGGGTGAAGGCCAGTTCGCTCGGGCCAAACGTTTGCACCGGGCCCCCCGGTGCCCGCCAGGAGCCCCCTGCCCACAGCGCCGAACCGTCGGCGCGGCGCAGTTGAAAAGCGGTCAAGGCGCTGCCATCGGACAAATTCATTCCGATCCAGTCCCAGCCCATGGCGCCCTCGGGAAGAATCGCTTCGCTGGCCTCATGGTCCAGCCAGGCGCGCGCCGAAGCATCCTGCAGCAGCAGGCGTTCGCGCCCCAGCGTGATGCTGCCGCCCACCTGCAACTGCGGCTCGGTGACGTAGTAGCTCAGGTTCTCGGCGTCTGGCCCTTTGCGCGAAATGCCGGCCTGGCCCTGCAGTAGCAGGGGTTGGGTGGCCGACAGGGTGAGGTCCAGTGAAAAGGTGTCGCCTTGCATGCGCGCCGCGTAGCGACTGCTGCCTTCTACCTCGCTGCGGCGCAATGACCAGTCGCCCAGAACGATGTCGGTGTCTGCGTCGCTCGCCTGCGC
>JBATPF010000405.1:0-5436 GCA_049291355.1 Giesbergeria sp. | reverse complement strand
ACGAATTCGAGTTTGGTTTGCATCAGGTCTTTCGGTTGCCACGGCATAGGAACTCCCTCGTCAAACAGACGAAGAAGTGTTTACTATGTCCCGGTACACCTGTTTCGTATGTCTCCGGTCCATACAGTCCGCCTTCGAGCAGGCCTCAAGGTTTTCTGGGGAACGCGTCGCCTCCCCGGCCAACTCTGCACATCAGAACCGTGTCGTGATGGGCCCGTCGGGCCCAGAAACAAGCGCCAGGGCCCGCGCCGCTCCCCAGTGCTGAACGATCGACCGAACGCAACGAATCAATGCGCGCGTCCACAGCGATGTGCAGCAGACGTTTCCGGAATTCGCGAGGGTGCAGAGCTACCGAGAGCAATCGCGCAGGACTCTGCCCCTTGCTTTATCTGCTGAACGCCGATCCTGGTGCCGGACGCCGCTGCGGTCTGCGCGGGACGCACGCGGCACTCGCCCAGGGTCAGCTGATTCCGGGCACTTGATGCGCGCTCAAGCGGTCCCAGCACGCAGAAGCACATCGCTTCTTTGGCGAAAAAAAACCCCGCACAATGCGGGGTTTTTTTGCTTGGTCTGCGCTTAGAGCTTCTGGCGCTGCATGAAGTTGTCGAAGGTGCCTTCGGCAAAACGGAACCACAGCACTTCGTCACGCTGGAAGTTCAGGTAGTCGGCGTAAATCTTCTTCCAGTCAGGGTTCTTCGCGTTCAGGTCGGCAAAAACCTCCTGGGCGGCCTTGAAGGAAGCGTCCATGACCGTCTGCGGGAACGGCACTACCTTGGTCTTGGCGCCCACCAGTTGCTTGAGCGCGCCGGGGTTGCGCGCGTCGTAGCGCGCTTGGGTGGTCACGTGGGCTTCGTGGGCAGCGGCCTTGACAATGGCCTTGTTCTCGGTTGAGAGGCCATTGAACGCTTTGTCGTTGAGGTAGAAAGACAAATTCAAGCTGCCTTCCCACCAGCCGGGGTAGTAGTAGAACGGCGCCACCTTGTTGATGCCCAGCTTCTGATCGTCGTACGGGCCAATCCACTCGGCTGCGTCGATCGTGCCTTTTTCCAGCGCCTGGTAAATTTCGCCGCCGGGAATATTCTGGGGCACACCTCCCATGCGTTCGAGCACCTTGCCACCAAAGCCGCCAATGCGGAATTTCAGGCCCTTGATGTCCTCGGGCGACTTGACTTCCTTGCGGAACCAGCCACCCATTTGGGCCCCGGTATTGCCGCCAATGAAATCGATGATGTTGTACTGGGCATAGAACTCGCGCATGAGTTTTTCGCCGTTGCCGTCGACCATCCAGGCGGTGAGCTGGCGCGAGTTCATGCCGAAAGGAATGGCGCCACCGATGGCAAAGGCCTCGTTCTTGCCAAAGAAGTAGTAAGGCGCGGTGTGCGCCATTTCCACGGTTCCGTTCTGCACGCCATCGACCACACCGAAGGCGGGCATCAGCTCGCCGGCGGCGTGCACCGAAATTTCGAACTTGCCGCCAGACATATTCTTGACGGCAGTGGCAAACACTTCGGCAGCCCCGAAGATGGTGTCAAGCGATTTGGGAAAGCTCGACGCCAGGCGCCAGCGCACTGCCGCCTGTGCGTGCACGGCCGGTGCGACTCCTGCCGCGAGCACCCCGGCGATGCCGGCATTTTTGATAAGGGAACGACGATCCATTGCAAGTCTCCTGTGATGAAAAAAGGTGCTGGCGGTGCTGACGCGATGCCAAAAAAAAAGCCGGCGTCAGGCCCGCGCAGGTGCGGGCCTGAGACTCCGGCGGCTTGAGGCGATCAATGCGTCCATGGCTCGATCGCAACAAGAACGGTGGCTGGCTACAACTTGACCGAAGTCATGTAGCTGTCGAAGCGGAACTCCGAGAAGCGGCCCCACAGGATCTGATCGCGCTGGAAGGCGCGCATGTCCTGGTGGATCTTCTTGAACTCGGGCGATTTGGCTTCGTGCTCGGCAAACACTTCCATGGAAGACTTGAAGCCTGCGTCCATGAGTTCTTTGGAGAACGCCTTGAGCTGGGTCTTGGCGCCCACGAGCTTCTTGAGCGCAATGGGGTTGAAGGCGTCGTACTTGGCCGTCATGTCGCGTGCTGCGACAGCAGTGGCGGCATCCACCATGGCCTGGAACTCTGGCGTCAGGGCCGCGTAGGCTTTGGCGCTGATGAAGAACTCGAGCTCTGCGCCACCCTCCCACCAACCGGGGTAGTAGTAGTACGGCGCCACCTTGTTGAAGCCGAGCTTTTCGTCGTCGTACGGGCCAACGAATTCGCAAGCGTCGAGCGTGCCTTTTTCAAGCGCTTGGTAGACCTCGCCTGCAGGCATGTTTTGCGACACGACGCCGAGCTTTTGCATCGCTTCGCCGAACAGGCCGCCGCCCATGCGCATCTTCAGGCCCTTCAAGTCTTCAACGGTGTTGATTTCCTTGCGGTACCAGCCACCCATTTGCGTGCCGGTATTGCCAGCGCTGCGGCTCTTGATGTTGTAGTTGGCATAGAACTCGTCTATGAGCTTGCGGCCATTGCCGTGCTCCATCCAGGCGTCCATCTGGCGCGCGGTCAGGCCGAATGGCACGGCGCAGCCAAAAGCAAAAATGGAGTCCTTGCCGGTGAAGTAGTAGGGCGCCGTTTGCGCCATTTCCACTGTGCCGTTTTGAATGGCATCCACCACACCGAAGGGAGGCATCAGCTCGCCAGCGGCGTGCACCGAGCATTCAAACTTGCCACCCGACAAGGCCTTGAGCGTCTTGGAAAACATTTCCGCGCTGCCGAAAATCGTGTCGAGCGACTTGGGGAAGCTCGAAGCCATGCGCCAGCGAACGCCGGTCTGGGCATGCACAGCAGGGGCAACTCCTGCGGCCAGTACGCCGGCAATGCCGGCATGTTTGATCAGTGAGCGACGATCCATGAAAACCTCTTGAAAAACGGGGTTGCAAAAATGCCGAGCGCGGGGCTATTGAGCCGCGCGGCCAGCCACTTTAGCAGCCATGGCGGAATTGTAAAAAGACGCTTTCCAGAGCCTTTGCGGGTTTTCCCGCGAAATCCCGCCACAAGGCGCATGCCTTCAGGGTTCTGCAAGCTACGGCAAAAATCGCCTTGCGCCCCGCAGCGCGGGGCGAGCCGGGATGCTCAGGCGGCGCGCTCGTTGACGGGTCGCGCCGCAGCGCCAAACCGTGCGCGCACCGAGGCCGCAATACCTTGCGCATCCAGCCCCTGCAAGGCCAGGAGCTTGGCCGGGTCGCCGTGCTCGATGAACACATCGGGCAGGCCAAGCTGCAGCACCGGCCGCTGGACGTCGGCGGCGGCCAGGGCTTCGAGCACCGCGCTGCCTGCGCCGCCCTGAATGCAGCCCTCTTCGAGCGTGACGAGCACGTCGTGCTCAGCGGCGAGCTGCAGCAGCAATTGGGTGTCCAGCGGCTTGGCCCAGCGCATGTTGGCCACTGTGGCGTCGAGCTGCTCGGCGGCTTCCAGCGCCGGATACAGCAAGGTACCAAACGCCAGGATGGCAATGCGCGGCAAACCTGCCGGACGCAATGCGCTGCTGCGCGTGCGGCGGATTTCGCCTTTGCCGTACGGCAGGGCGTCCAGCCCCGGCAGGGGTTCAACCCCGGCGCCGCTTCCACGCGGGTAGCGCACGGCCACGGGGTGGTTCTGCGCAAAGGCGGTAGAGAGCAATTGCCGACACTCGCGTTCGTCCGCCGGGCAGGCCATGGCCAGGTTGGGCACGCAGCGCACAAAGGCGATGTCGTAGGCGCCAGCATGGGTAGCGCCATCAGCGCCCACCAGACCTGCGCGATCCAGTGCAAAGACCACGGGCAGGTTTTGCAAGGCCACGTCGTGGATCAACTGGTCGTAGGCGCGCTGCAAGAAGGTGGAATAGATGGCCACCACCGGCTTGACGCCCTCGCAGGCCATGCCCGCGACAAACGTCACCGCGTGCTGCTCGGCAATGCCCACGTCGTAGTAGCGATCGGGGAAGCGCCGCTCAAACTCCACCATGCCCGAGCCTTCGCGCATGGCCGGGGTGATGCCCACCAGTCGCTCATCGTGCGCCGCCATGTCGCAGAGCCACTGGCCAAATACCTGGGTAAAGGTCTGGCGCGGCGGCGTGGCGGGCTTGACGAGACCGATCTTCGGGTCGAACCGCGAAGGTCCGTGGTAGGCCACCGGATCGGCCTCGGCCAGCTTGTAGCCCTGGCCTTTCTTGGTGACCACATGCAGAAACTGCGGACCCTTGAGCTCCTTGATGTTCTCCAGCGTGGGAATCAAGGAATCCAGGTCGTGCCCATCAATGGGGCCGATGTAATTGAAGCCAAATTTCTCGAACAGCGTGGCCGGCACCACCATGCCCTTGGCCTGCTGCTCAAGGCGTTTGGCGAGTTCGAGCAGCGGCGGCACGGGGCGCAGCACGGTCTTGCCGACGTTCTTGGCGGCGGCGTAGAACTGCCCGCTCATGAGCTGCGCCAGATAGCGGTTGAGCGCGCCCACCGGCGGGCTGATGCTCATGTCGTTGTCGTTCAGGATGACCAGCAGGTTGCAATCGGCCACACCCGCGTTGTTGAGCGCCTCGAAGGCCATGCCGGCGGTCATGGCGCCGTCGCCAATGATGGCGACTGCATAGCGCTCGTCGCCGCGCCGCTTGGCGGCCATCGCCATGCCCAGCGCGGCGGAGATGCTGGTGCTGGAATGCGCGGTGCCAAAGGTGTCGTATTCGCTCTCGGCGCGCTGTGGAAAGCCCGAAACTCCGCCCAGCTGGCGCAGCGTCCCCATGCGCTCGCGCCGTCCGGTCAGGATTTTGTGCGGGTAGGTCTGGTGGCCCACGTCCCACACCAGGCGGTCGCGCGGGGTATCGAACACATAGTGCAGCGCCACGGTGAGCTCGACCGTGCCCAGGTTGGAGCTGAGGTGCCCACCCGTTTTGGACACACTGTCGAGCACGAAGGCACGCAGCTCGTCGGCCAGGCGCTTGAGTTCGGGCCGCGAGAGGCGGCGCAGATCGGCCGGAGAGTTCACGGTCTCAAGCAAGGGGTAAGCGTTCGTGGACATTCAATACTATTGATTTGATAGCTTACAGCGCTTATCCAATAAGCGCTAGGAGGCATTTTTACTGCTAATTTGAGCGCAGCAGCACCATGTCTGCCAGCGCCGCGAGCCGTGCGGTATCGCGCAGGCCGGACGCGGCCAGACCAGCCAGCGCGTCGCTGTGGAGATTCTGCGCGCATTGCCGTGCGCCCTCGATCCCCAGCAGAGAGACGTAGGTGGGCTTGGAATGAAACGCGTCCTTGCCGGCGGTCTTGCCCAGCGTGGCCGAGTCTTGCGTCACGTCCAGAATATCGTCCACCACCTGGAAGGCCAGGCCCAACGCCTCGCCGTAGCGGGCCAGGCCGGCAAGCGCTGCCGCACCAGGGTTGCCACAGGCGGCGCCTGTGCAGGCCGCGCCTGTGCAGGCC
>JBATPF010000404.1:0-1912 GCA_049291355.1 Giesbergeria sp. | reverse complement strand
GCCGCTGGCCCGGCCTGCGCTGGATCGAAAGCGCGGTGCGCCGCGCGCCGCCCTGGCTGGCCCTGGTGCTTTTTTGCGTGCCTGCGCTGGCGTTGCTTCCCGTCAAACTGCTGGCGCTTTGGCTGATCGGCGAAGGGCATACGCTGACCGGGCTCGCCGTCATCCTGGGCGCCAAGCTGGCAGGCACCGCCATCGTTGCACGGCTGTTCAATCTGACGCAGCCCGCCCTGATGCAGCTCGCATGGTTTGCACGGTGGTACGGCCGCTGGACACTCTGGAAAGCCCGGCTGCTGGCCCAGGTGCGTGCCTCGGCGCCGTGGCGCATGGCCCGCGTGCTCAAGCGCACGCTGCGCCGCCTGGCCACACGCTGGATGCGCGCCATTCGCAGCTGATGCCTGCAAAGCATCTATGGGTGCAGGCAGGCGGGCGGGCAGAGCGAGAGATCACCGCAGGGTCACACGATGGACCTGCGCCACCATCGCCATACGGCCTCCACAAAAAAGGCCCCAGCCAGCGGATGGCAGGGGCCTGTTGAAGCGCAGTTGCGCGGCGAATCAGTCGCGCAGCTCAGGGGGCAGCGAGCCCCCGTTGGCGGCGATGCTGCGCATCACCTGCTTGTGCAGCCAGATGTTCCAGGCGGCCGAACCGGGTTCGTCACTGCCGCTGTAGAACAGTTCGCCGGCCAGTTCCTTGCGCGCAGACAGGCTGCTGTCGAGGCCCAGCAACTTGAGCAGATCAACGATCGAGGTGCGCCAGTTCAGCGCACTGGCGCCAGGCATCGCATCCAGGATGGGCGCCACATCCCCCATCGGGATGGAAGGCGGCGCGGCTGGGGCGGCCGGTGCAGCTGCAGCGGCCGGTGCGGGTGGTGGTGCCACGACGACTTCAGCTGCGTTGGCCGACGGGAAAATTTTGGAAAAGATCTTGGAGAAGAAACCCATAAGTGCTCCCTTGGCAAGGTTGAGATGGTCGTTGAAATTGAGGTTCGTGTGACACAACACCCAGGGATGAATCCTTGAGCGCCGTGGGTCTTTGTATCACGCCACGGGGGCCGGTGCCCGTTCCGCCGCCTGCTGGCTCGCCTGCGCGCTGGTGCCACAGGCATGGCAAAAGTGCGCAAACGCACTTTTGCGCGTACTGCAGGCGCCGCAACGGTCAAACAGGCCAATGCCGCAGTGCGGGCAGAAATCGATTTTTTCGTTCTTCAAATCCACTGGGCGCTCGCAGCCAGGGCAGACGCTTTTGGCCAGGCGTGCCAGCGCCACGTCGTAGCTCAGCTCCTTGCGGCGCTCCTGGTCCGGCAGGGCTTCGGCCAGCTTTTGCCGTTCCAGGTAGCGGTTGAGGGCCAGGATGGCGTAGCGCCCCACCAGCGCGGTTACCGCAATGCCCACCACGTAGCGCACGTAACCGCCGTAGCTTGGCAGGTAGGGCACGAGTTCGACAAAGAAGGCGAACAGCGCGAAGAAGATGAAGCCCCATACAAAAGGCCAGTAAGTGCCCTTGCGTTTTTTCACAAACAGCCAGCCGGCCACAACGAGCAGCGGCAGAGTCAGTGCCAGGCGATAGAGGAACACGCGCATTTCCACGCGCCGCATTTCCTCATTGAGCTTGACGCGGGCCGCCGCCTCCATGGTGTCCAGCTGCTTTTGCGTTTGCGCCGTGGCCTGCCGGGCATCCAGCGCCGCTTGCTGCTGCGCTTCGACGGCGCGCTGCTGGGCCTGCTCAGCGCGCTGCTGCGCGTCGAGCGCACGGGTGCGTGCGATGACCTCGGGGTCTTGCTCGGAGCGCTGCGTCACGCTGCGGGTCGCCAGCCAGTTGTTGAAGCTCTCGCGCTGGGTGCGCGTTTCGCTGTGCGCTTTGCTGCGCTGGAGCTGCGCTTGCGCGAGGGCGGTGTCGGCGGCCTCGGCCGCGC
>JBATPF010000403.1:0-4281 GCA_049291355.1 Giesbergeria sp. | reverse complement strand
GTGTTGGTGCGCGCATGCAGGTCGATCGCGGAGTTCTTTTTTACCAGCACGTCCACATCGGCCACGGCGACAAAAATCTTCACCGCGCCGCTGCCCATGGCAGCGCACGCGGTGAGCTGGTCCAGATCGAGCGAATCGTCGTTGTCGATAGAGCACCAGGGCAGCGCGGTCAGGTCGCGGACGGTGGGGCGGCTGTCGTGGCCTGGCCCGGAAATGGCGCTGAGCTCCTGCAAAGCATTGGCGGGAAATTCTGGCTCCAGGCCCCGCTCTTTCATGGCCTCGGTGGCAATGCGGACCAGGTCGCTGCGGCGGAAGTTCTGTGGGTGGGTCATGGCGCCACTGTAGGGCAGTCGTCAGCGCATGGGATGCGCCGCAGGCCGCACACGCAAAAAAATCACCATGGCCGCCAACGCCAGCGCGGTGGCCAAGCCAAATGCCAGGCTGGGCGACACCGTCCACAGCGCCCCCGCCACCAGCGAGGCCGGCAGGTACAAAGTCCCGGTGACGAAGTTGTAAGCCCCCATGGCCGTAGCGCGGCGCTCGGGCTCGATGTCGGCAATGAAGGCCTTGCTCTGCGACTCTTCAATCGCATAGAACACGCCATAAAGGCAGAACACGGCCACCATCTCCCAGCGCGTGCTGGCAAACACCATCCACAGGTTCAGGCCGGCGTACACAGCGTACCCCAGCAGCACAATGCGGCTGCGCCCCACCCGGTCGCCCAGGTGCCCCACCAGCGGCGCGGCCACCACGCAGGTGGTGTTGAACAGGGCGTAGAGCAGCACCACGTCCGTCAGGCTGAAGCCCACGTCGTGCGCACGCAGCAAAAAGAAACCCAGGCTGAAGTAGGCCAGCGCAAACACGCCAGCCGGCCACAAGAAGCGCTTGAACCCGGGGCTGAGCTGCTGCCAGTTCTGGCTAAGGCTCTCGCGCGGGTGCGGCTGGCCCGGCGGGTTCGAGATGATCATGAGCACCAGCACGCCGAGCACCGCCGGCACCACGGCCACCAGGAACAGCAGGCGGTAGGTGCTGGCCGATTCGCCCAGCCATTTCAACAAGCCATAGGCCACCAGGGGGCCGACTACAGCGCCGGACTTGTCCAGCGCCTTGTGCACGCCGAGCGCAAAACCGCGCGAGGACTCACCGGCCACCGACACCAGCCAGGCGTCACGCGGCGGCCCGCGAAAGCCTTTGCCCAGGCGCTCAATGACGCGAAACGCGGCCAGACCGGTGATGGACGAGGACACCAGCAAAATCATCTTGGCCAGCGCCGAAAACCCATAGCCTGCGGTTGCAAACCACTTGCGCTGGCCCGTGCGGTCCGACAACCAGCCGGCCAGGTAGTTGAGCGACGAAGCAGAGAAATCGGCCATCCCTTCGATAAGCCCCAGCAACGCACTCGACGCCCCGGCCACCGTGGTGAAGAACACGGCAAACACCGAGAAAATCATCTCCGAGCTCAGATCGGTGAGAAAACTCACCAGTCCGAGCTTGAGCACGTCGGGGTGCAATTTCCAGCGTGGGCCCTGGGTTGGAGGCGCGGTGGCGTCGGGCGCTGCGGGCGCGGGTGGAAGCGATGGCTCTGGGTGCATGTCGGTCGGGCGGCGCCCAGAGGCGACGGGAATGAAACTATCGAAACTATAGCTAATAGTACATACGGCGTATGCGCTAGAGCCGATTTTTACCTGAAATTTTGTTGCCAATCACAGGGCAGCGTCAAGGAACCGGCGCGAAATCAATAAACCCCAGGGCCACATCGGTGCTGAGCAGCTTGACGCGCAGCTTCTGGCCCACGTCCACCTGCGCCCCAGCCCCCTCCAGTTTGCCTTCCACCGGCGGCACCAAAGTGCGAATCCAGGTGCCCCGATTGTTCTTGCCGGTGACGAGGGCGTCGAACTCGGCGCCCACCTTGTCTTGCAGGAACAGCGCAGCCTCGGACTTGCGCAGACTCCGCTCGACCTTTCTGGCAGCGCTTTCCTGGCGGTTGCAATGTTCGGCCAGGGCTTGGAGTTCGGCCACGCTGTAGGGCGAAGGCGCCTCGGCCAACACCGCCTTGACCAAGCGGTGGCTGATGAGGTCGGGGTAGCGGCGGTTGGGCGCGGTGGAATGCGCATAGTCGCGAATGGCGAGGCCAAAGTGGCCGTAGTCCTCCACCGCCACGGTTTTGGAGTGGTCCACCGGCACGCCGGGCTGGGCGTCTTCAATCACGTATTCGCCCGCGCCCATGAGCTGCACGATGGTGAGCGAGAGGTCGGGGAAACGCAGCGGGTCAGCTTGGCGGCGGCGCTCCAGAAACGCCTCCAGCGCCTTCGAATCGGGCTCGGCCGGCAAGCTTTCACCGTATTTTTTGGCGACATCGACCACGCGGCTCCAGCGCTCGGGCGAACGCACCACACGGCGCATCGCAAGGCCACCGTGCTTCTCCAAAAACTGCGCGGTGCAAATATTGGTCGCCACCATGAATTCTTCGATCAGCTGGCGCGCGCGGTTCTGCTCGCGCTGCTCGATGGCCACCACCTGCTCGCCTTCCACCTGGGCGCGCGGCTCAAAGGTCTCGAACTGCAGCGCGCCCTGCGCCGTGCGGCGTTTGCGCAGCGCCTGGGCGGCGGCATCCTGACCTCGCAGCTGGGCGTCCATGCCCGGTACGGCACGCACGGCGGCAGGCATGTCACCTTGCTCGTCCATCCAGGCGGCCAAGGAGTCGTAGGCCAGCTTGGCCTGGTTGCGCACCTGCGCGCGGCCAATGGTGAAACTGCTCACCTGCCCATCGGCTTCCACCACCATGGCTGTGACGATGGCCAGCCGGTCCTGGTGCGCGCCCAGCGACGTGAGGTCGGTGGAGAGCCGCTCGGGCAGCATGGGAAACACGCGCGCCGCCGTGTAGACAGAGGTGGTGTTGCGCTGCGCCTGCAGATCGATGGCCGAGCCCTTGTGCACCAGCGCATCGACATCGGCAATGGCGATGGACACCGTCCACCCACTGCCCGACGGCTCACAGCAACTGAGCTGATCAATGTCCTGTGAATCGTCGTCATCAATGGAGCACCAGGGCAAGGCACGCAGGTCGCGGATGTTGGGCCCTGCCTCCTGCGCAGGGCCGGCAATGCTTGCCAGCTCGGCCAGTGCAGCGGCTGAAAAATCGGGTGCCAGGCCGTGCGCGGTCAAGGCCACCACCGCGAGCTGCACCAGGTCGCTGCGGCGCGAAATGGCTGGGGTGGTCACTGTGGCATGGGCCTGAACGGCTTCGGTGCTGGAGGGTTCGCTCATGCCGCGATGTTAGAGCCTCAAGAGCCGGCCAAGGGGCACCCGCCCATGGCGCATATTCCATTTCTCAATCCATCAAGCACGCGAAGGAGAAGCGCAGACAGTGCTGCAGCACAGCAAGCGAAGTCGACAAAGTGATCGTTTGATTTGGAAATGGAACTGCCCGGCGTTCGGGCTCCAGGGCTTGCTTTCGCCGATCGGCTGGGGCATGGATGGCGTCATTCAAGGGTGTCCGGGTCGAGAGGGGATTGCTACTAAAACAATAGCTTGAATCTTTGCACTGAAAAGCGCCGGGGGCCAATTTCTGAAAAAAATCTGCCGACGCAACCCGGACGGATGACCAGCTGCCTACACTGAGGCACGCAGCGCGCCTTGCCATGCCCAATTTCGGCGATCGACGCCCACGCCAACGAAGAAATTTCCATGCCCACCAGAATGACGCGCTCGCCCAGTCCGCTTGAGGCAACACAGACAGCCGCCACCCACCAAGGCCTGAGCGCCGCAGAAGCCGCCCGCCGCCTGGCTGCCGACGGACCCAATATGCTTCCCGGCAGCGCACCCAAGTCCAGCTGGGCGATCGTGCGCGATGTGCTCACGGAACCGATGTTCCTGATGCTGCTGGCCGCCGGCGGCATCTACCTGGCGCTGGGCGACCGCGCCGAAGCGATTTTCTTGCTCGGCTTCGTGTTCGTGGTGATTGGCATCACGCTGGTGCAGGAGCGCAAAACGCAGCGGGCGCTTGAATCACTGCGCGACCTGTCGGCCCCGCGCGCACTGGTCATCCGGGACGGGCAAGAGCAGCGCATTGCCGGGCGCGACGTGGTGCGCGGCGACCTGCTGGTGCTGCACGAGGGCGACCGCATCGCCGCGGATGCGCAACTGCTGGACGGCCAGCTCGAAGTCGACGAATCGCTGCTGACCGGCGAGGCGGTGCCGGTGGCCAAACTACCCGCAGCGCAGGACGCACAGGCGTCTGCAAGCGTGGGGGCCGCCCTGTTCGCCAGCACCGTAGTGACG
>JBATPF010000402.1:0-4201 GCA_049291355.1 Giesbergeria sp. | reverse complement strand
CCCAGGATCTTGTCGGCAGGCGACACGATGGGCAGGTGCCGAAAGCCCCGCTCGATCATGATCAGCACGGCTTCGGAGACTTTCATGTCGGGGCCCACCGTTTGCGGGTGCGGCGTCATGACGTCGCAGACCAGGGTGGCCTCGGGGCTCAGCGCCTTGGCCAGCACGCGCGTCATCAGGTCGCGCTCCGTCAGGATGCCCAGGATGGTGCCCAGGGTGTCGAGGATGAGCACGCTGCCGCAGTTGGCGCGCGTCATCACGCAGGCCGCCTCCCAGACGCTGGCTTGGGGCCCCAGGCTCACCACGTGGCGCTGGGAGATCGACTGGAACACGGTGCGTTCGGCCATGGCAGGGCTCCTTTGGCAGGGGACAACAAGGTCAGCGCAGCGATGCGTTGAGTTTTTCCAGCGCTTTGGAGCCAGGGCACAGCTCGGTCGGCCCCAAGCTATTGAGCGGTGCGTCGCTGGTGTTGAGGGACAGGTGCAGGTCGGTGGCCAGCGGGTCGAGGTAGAGCAGGCCGGTCACCACTTCGCCGCGCGCCTGGTGGGCGTTCATGTAGCTGAGCGCGGCGTAGCGGTCGGACGGGTCGTAGTCGGTGTGCAGTTTGCGCAGGCGCAGCAGGGCGCCGTCGTGCTGCTGCACGTCAATCACTTCGCCGGGCGCGTACTGCGCCGTGATCTCGCTGTGCCGAGGCATGAAGTCGATGCGGCTCACGGCCTCGTTGTGCTGGCGCACATAGTCGTAGCTCTTGGTGCTGCCGCTGTGGTTGTTGAAGGTGACGCAGGGGCTGATGACGTCGATGAACGCCGCCCCTCCATGGCCGATGGCACCTTTGATGAGCGGCACGAGTTGCTCCTTGTCGCCCGAAAAGCTGCGCGCCACATAGGTGGCGCCCAGTTGCAGCGCCAGGCCCACCAGGTCCACCGGGCTGTCGTTGTTGACCACGCCCTTCTTGCTGCGCGAACCCCGGTCCGCCGTGGCTGAGAACTGGCCTTTGGTCAGGCCATAGACGCCGTTGTTCTCGACGATATAGGCCATGCGCACGCCCCGGCGCATGGCATTGGCGAACTGGCCCAGGCCGATGGAGGCCGAATCGCCATCGCCCGAGACGCCCAGGTACAGCAGGTCGCGGTTGGCCAGGTTGGCGCCGGTCAGCACCGAGGGCATGCGCCCGTGCACGGTGTTGAAGCCGTGCGAGGCGCCCAGAAAGTAGTCTGGCGTCTTGGAGCTGCAACCGATGCCCGAGAGCTTGGCCACGCGGTGCGGCTCGATGTCGAGCTCCCAGCATGCCTGGATGATGGCGGCCGAGATGGAGTCGTGCCCGCAGCCCGCGCACAGGGTAGAGATGCGGCCTTCGTAGTCGCGCCTTGTGTAGCCCACCTTGTTGTGGGTCAGCGTGGGGTGGTGCAGCCGGGGCTTGGCGAGGTAGGTCATGCGGCCTCCTTCAGCGACGCCGTGGCGCCTTGCAGATGGGTCTGAATCGCCTGGGTGATGAAGCGCGCCGTAATCGGCGTGCCGTCGTAGTGCAGCACCTTGACGAGGCGCGCCGGGTCTACGCCCAATTCGTTGACCAGCAGGGCGTGCATCTGGGCGTCGCGGTTCTGTTCGACCACAAACACCTGCTCGTGCCCGGCGATGAAGCGGTCCACTGATTCCGGGAAGGGAAAGGCGCGCAGGCGCAGGGCGTCGATGTGGATGCCTGCGGCGGTGAGCACATCCAGCGCCTCCTGCATGGCCGGGCTGGTGGAGCCGAAGTACAGCACGCCCAGCGGTGTGGCATGCGCCGCGCTGCGCAGCACGGGCTGGGGCACCAGGTCGGCGGCGGTGCGGAATTTGCGTAGCAATCGCTCCATGTTGTAGACATAGTCCGGCCCGCGTTCCGAGTAGCGGGCATAGGGGTCGCGCGTGGTGCCGCGCGTGAAGAAACTCCCCTTGGTGGGGTGCGTGCCGGGGTAGGTGCGCCAGGGAATGCCGTCGCCATCCACATCCTTGTAGCGGCCAAAATCCTTGCCCGCCTCCAGCTCTTCGGCGGTCATCACCTTGCCCCGGTCGTAGGTGCGTGTGTCGTCCCAGGCAAAGGGCTTGCACAGGCGCTGGTTCATGCCGATGTCCAGGTCGGTCATGAGAAAAATGGGGGTTTGCAGCCGGTCGGCCAGGTCCAGCGCTGCTGCCGCGTGTTCAAAGCATTCGTACGGGTCTTCAGGGAACAGCAGCACATGCTTGGTGTCGCCGTGCGAGGCGTAGGCGCAGCTGAGCAGGTCGGACTGCTGGGTGCGCGTGGGCATGCCGGTGGACGGCCCGCCGCGCTGCACGTTGATGATGGTGACCGGAATCTCGGCAAAGTAGGCCAGGCCGATGAACTCCGTCATCAGCGAGATGCCCGGGCCCGAAGTGGCGGTGAAAGCGCGGGCGCCGTTCCAGCCGGCACCCACCACCATGCCGATGGAGGCCAGTTCGTCTTCGGTCTGCACGATGGCGAAGTTGCTGCGGCCGGTGTCCGGGTCCACGCGGAACTTGTCGCAGTATTTCTGGAAGGCTTCGGGCACCGACGACGACGGCGTGATCGGGTACCAGGCCGCCACGGTGGCGCCGCCGTACACACAGCCCAGGGCGGCTGCGCTGTTGCCGTCGGTAAAAATCAGGTCGCCCACCTGGTCGGCCCGGCGCACGCGGATGCCCAGGGGCGCTTGCAGGTGTGCTTTGACGTAGTCGCGCCCCAGGTGCAGGGCGCGCACGTTGGATTCGAGCAGGATTTCCTTGCCGCGGTACTGTTCGGCAAAGAGCTTCTCAAACACCTCGGCTTCCACGTCAAGCAGCACCGAGAGGGCGCCCACGTAGATGATGTTCTTGAACAATTGGCGCTGGCGCGGCTCGGTGTAGGCCTTGTTGCTGATTTCGGTCAGCGGCACGCCGATGACGCTGATGTCCGTGCGGAACTTGGAGGCAGGAATAGGCCGGGTGCTGTCATAAAACAGATAGCCGCCGGGCGAAATCTCGGCCACGTCGGCGTCCCAGGTCTGCGGGTTCATGGCCACCATCATGTCCACGCCGCCGCGCCGCCCTGAATAACCCTGCTCGCACACGCGGGCCTCGTACCAGGTGGGCATGCCCTGGATGTTGCTGGGGAAGATATTGCGTGGGCTCACCGGCACGCCCATGCGCAGAATGGCCTTGGCGAACAGCTCGTTGGCGGACGCCGAGCCCGAGCCATTGACGTTGGCGAACTTGATGACAAAGTCGTTGACGGCTTCAATGGGCTTCATGCGGCCTCCAGCGTGTGTCGGGTGATCTGGGCGTCGCGGCAGCCGGGGCCGGCCTGGGTGGTATCCAGGCGGAACTTCTGCATGTCCCAGGCGCCCGTGGGGCAGCGCTCGGCGCACAGGCCGCAGTGCAGGCAGACGTCTTCATCCTTGACCATGACGCGCTCAGTTTTGAGCGGCGCAGAGACCATCAGCGCTTGCGTCAGATTCTCTGCGGGTGCCTGCAGCCGGCTGCGCAGATCGTCCTCTTCGCCATGGAAGGTGAAGGTGATGCAGTCCATGGGGCAGATATCCACACAGGCATCGCATTCGATGCAGGTGGAGCGGTTGAATACCGTCTGCACGTCGCAGTTCAGGCAGCGGCTGGCTTCCTTGAAGGCGGTGGCGGCGTCGAACCCCAGCTCCACTTCCACCCGGATGCTGGCCAGCGCCACTTCGGCCTTGGCCCATGGCACCTTGAACCGCAGGTCGTTCGACACATCGTTGTCGTAGCTCCACTCGTGGATGCCCATCTTGGTGGACATCAGGTTGGTGCGTGGTGCCGGGCGCTGGCGCACGTTTTCGCCGTGCAGGAAGCGGTCGATCGAGACGGCGGCCTCGTGCCCCTGCGCCACAGCGGTAATGATGTTTTTGGGGCCGAAGGCGGCATCACCACCGAAGAACAGTTGGGGCAGGGTGGACTGGAAGGTGTCCGGCGTGAGCTGCGGCAAACCCCAGCGGTCAAAGGCAATGCCCAGATCGTCCTCAATCCACGGAAACGCATTTTCCTGGCCCACGGCGATCAGCACCACGTCGCAGGGCACGCGCACATCGGGCTCACCCGTGGGCACCAGGCTGCGGCGCCCTTGCGCGTCGTACTGGGCCTGCACCACCTCGAAGGTCATGGCGGTGAGCTGGCCGTTTTCGTGCTCAAAGGCTTTGGGTACATGGAAGTTCAAAAT
>JBATPF010000401.1:0-2158 GCA_049291355.1 Giesbergeria sp. | reverse complement strand
GAGCCATAAAAAGCACCAAAAAGTACCGTTAGAACGACGCCCATTCGTCCTTCGAAGCCGAGGCATGGGCTCCATTGGCGCGCGAGGCTTGGGGCGCAGCCAGGGCGGCGCTGCGCGCTGGCCTGGCCGCAGGCGTGGGCCGTTGTTCGGCGCGATGGTGCCGCTGCGCACGGGGCAGCGAAGCCATCTTGGCCACAGGGCCATCGCTTTGCCCCAGCTGGAACACCGCCACCGCCTGCACCAGTTCGCCCGCCTGCACCTTGAGGCTGCTGGCCGCTGCGGCCATTTGCTCGACAAGCGCGGCATTTTGCTGCGTGGCGCTGTCCATCTGCGTCACCGCCTCGCCCACCTGGGCGACGCCCGAACTCTGCTCGGTGCTGGCGGCGCTGATTTCGCCCACGATATCGGTCACGCGGCGGATGGACGCCACCACTTCGGTCATGGTGGCGCCGGCTTTATCTACCAGCGCGCCGCCTTGCTCGACCTTCTCAACACTGGCGGAAATCAATGCCTTGATCTCCCGCGCCGCTTCGGCACTGCGTCCGGCCAGGCTGCGCACTTCGCTGGCCACCACGGCAAAGCCGCGCCCTTGCTCGCCCGCGCGTGCCGCTTCGACGGCGGCGTTGAGCGCCAGGATGTTGGTTTGAAAGGCAATACCGTCGATCACGCCAATGATGTCGGCAATCTTGCGGCTGCTGTCGTTGATGCCCTTCATGGTTTCAACCACCTGGCTCACAACCTCCCCACCTTGCTGCGCCACACTCGATGCGTTCACCGCCAGTTGGTTGGCCTGGCGCGCGCTGTCGGCATTCTGGCGAACCGTGCTACCTAGCTGCTCCATGGAAGCGGCCGTTTGCTCCAAGGCGCTCGCCTGTTGTTCCGTGCGCGACGAAAGGTCGCTGTTGCCCTGTGCAATCTCGGCGCTTGCCGCCTCAACCGCCTGCGCGTTCTCGCGAACGCCGGAGACCACATGCGCAAGCTGGTCGCGCATCAGCTTCACGGTGGCAATGACGCTGCTGGTATCCCCGGCAGCCACCGGGATGTCCGCCACCAAATTGCCCATGCGAACCGCATCGGCAGCCGCCTTGACGACCTGCGGCTCGGCACCCAAACTGGTGAAAACCTGGCGCCCCAAGAACAACAAGCCCAGAACAATCACCACCCCGGTCAGCAAGGACAAGCCCATTTGCACGAAAGACCAGTGACTTTGCGCCGCCTCGGCCACCTGCACAGCGCCAAGCGTCCGCTGATCGACCAGGCCCAGAAACTCGTCCACCGGCTTCATGATGCGGGCTTTGAACTGGTGGTAGTCCTTGCCGTGCATCATGGCCTGGGCGCTCGGCAGGTCGGGCGCACCTTGCAGCGTGAACCCGCCCTTGCCGTCCGCCAAAAGGCCCTTCACCAAATTCATGGCAATGGTTTCTGTTTTCACCAAATCGTCTGAATTGGCCTGCGCTTCTTTCAGTTTGCCAAACTCGGCAGGGGTGAAACCAGCCTGCTCCATCATGGTCTGAAGCGGTACAGCGGCATCGACACCGCGGCTGGGTGCCCCGTCCGCAGCCCGAAAATCCCAGTAGATTTTTTCGTATTCCGCAGGGCGTGGCCGTTTGCCGTTGCGTATGTCGATCACTTCCAGATACTGCTGCTCCCACTTCGGATCACCAGACATCACGTAAGTGCGGGCCAGCCGCGTCAAGTCGTCGGAACTTTGTCGCAATTCGTCGGCCAGCAAATACGAGTGGTAGCGATCTGTGTGCGCCTTGGCAACCTCGTGATTGGCGCCTCGCACCATGTACATCGACATGGCTGTCGCGGCAAGGCACAAGCTCACCGCTATAAACAGGTAAATAAACAATTGCCTGATGGATTTCACGTTGCACCTAGATGTTGACTTATTATTTGGCGGCACCATCCACCAGCGGTGCATGTTACAAGTTGCATAAACATGAAATGTCGCCCATGCGACATGTTGGTTGCTAATCGGTTTTTTTCCTTTTCAATGCGTTCGCGTCAGTCCTGCGTAAGACGTGCTGAAGCCACCTCGATTTCCTGATCCAGTCAGAAGTAGAGGTTGGGGAATTGTTTCACACGGTACTCGACAGGCGGAACCCGGCCTAGTGATTCATGTGAACGGTGGTGGTTGTAGCGGTGTAGCCAG
>JBATPF010000400.1:0-1529 GCA_049291355.1 Giesbergeria sp. | reverse complement strand
GCGCAGGCGTGGGCTCAGGAGCGCGCACGGGCGTCGGCTGGGGCTGCGGAGTCGGCTTGTCTGCGCGCGGCGTAGGGAGGGGCGGGGGGGGCGTCGGTACCACGGGTTTGGGAGGCGGCGGGGCGGGAGGTGCCGGAGGTGCGGGAGGTGCAACGAATTCGCTGAGCAACACTGCGGGCACGATGAGTTCCTCCGGCTGCCGGTGGCTCAGCGCGCCTTGCAACGCCCACAGGGCGGCGCCGTGCGCAAGAGCAATGCCGGCCACGACTGCGGCATTGCGCTTGCCCTGGGGCGCTGGAAGGAACAGATCAGAAGACATCAAAAAAAATAGCTGCCAGCGCACACAAAATATGCGCTGGCAGCCGATTGGACTACAAATTCAGCGCCTGAAAATCCAGGGCAATGCGAGGCCGATGACGACTAGCGAAAAACCCAGTGTCCAGACCAGCATGGGGCGATTTCAGGCGGCACAGGCGCAGGCGCCGCCACCCACGCAGGCGCATGCAAGGACCGAGTCATTTCGCAGCGCCGCCACCGGGCTGCTGGGGCTGCATTGTGCAACCACGTCGCGCGCGCAGCCTTCACATTGGCCACACTGGGTCGCCACGCCCAACTCCCACTGGATTTCGTCAAACCCCATGCCGGCCCGGGCATGGCGGGCAATTTCTCGATCAGAAATTCGGCGGCAGACGCAGACGATCATGGCAGGAGGTGGCAGGGCCGTGGGTTGGAGAATCAGGCTTTATTATAAATGCGAATCGGTTGCATTAACAATCTATTTTGTGTCTTTCTTTGGTCTGCGAGCCAGCAGCTCAGTGAGGTGAATCGAGTGACGCGCGCGAAATGTCGGCCAGCGTGGCGCAGCCGCTCAGCGCCATGCAGGCTTCGAGTTCGTCGCGCAGCAAGCGCAGTACATGGGCCACGCCTGCGGCGCCGGCGTTCGCCAGACCCCAGAGAGCCGGGCGGCCAATGAG
Source organism: Giesbergeria sp. (assembly GCA_049291355.1). Lineage (GTDB taxonomy): Bacteria > Pseudomonadota > Gammaproteobacteria > Burkholderiales > Burkholderiaceae_C > Simplicispira. The sequence goes on along the minus strand of JBATPF010000400.1, from coordinate 555 downwards.
GACGGCGGTTGCGCCGAGCGCCAGGGCCTTGAATACGTCTGTGCCACGGCGCAGGCCCCCGTCCACCAGCAAGGGCAGGGCGCCGCCCACGGCGTCCGCGATGCGGGGCAGGGCGCGCGCTGTGCTCACGGCAGTATCCAGCGTGCGGCCACCATGGTTGGAAACGATCAGGCCGTCTATGCCTTGGGCCAGTGCCAAACGCGCATCTTCGGGATGCAGCACGCCTTTGAGCAGCACCGGCAGCCGCGTCTGCGCCTGCAGCCAGGCGATGTCGTCCCACGTCGGCGCGTGGCGCAGCAAGTTGTCAAACAGTGCGCTGTGCCCCGGCGCTGCCTGCGCCTGGGAAGCGGGTGCCATGCTGGCGAGGTTCACGGCCTGCACCTCGGGCGGCAAGGCAAAGCCTGCGCGTCGCTCACGGTCGCGCACGCCGCTGGTGGGCGCATCGACGGTGATCACCAGAGCCTCATAGCCCGCCGTTTCGGCGCGGTGGATCAGCTCCCGCACCAGGGTGCGATCGTGCTGCAGGTAGAGTTGGAGCCACAGCGGTCCGGCGCC
>JBATPF010000399.1:0-4887 GCA_049291355.1 Giesbergeria sp. | reverse complement strand
AAATCAAAGGGTGCTCAGGCAGACGCGATGGTGGAATGCGTGCCAGCAGATCCGCCCGCACCGCATCCTGCCCCGGCAGGCCAGGCCCCAGCCGCGCAGCCAGCATGGCGCGGGCGCCTTCGGTCAGGTTCATCGAGGTGGCGTCGTCGCCCCAGCCGTTCCAGCGTCGCATGACATACTCCCTTGCACATTTTTCGGGCTCGGGCTGCACGCCGCGCCTCTATGCCTTTGACTGTAGACCCGCGCACGCTCTTTGCCATTCCGCAATGCCGCCACCCACTTGTTCTATCGCGCCAAATCGCTTTCCCGGCCGCGTCGTTGCGCCGTACGCGCACACGCTGATCGAACTGGCGCGCGCCGAGGGCGTGCCGCAGGATGGCGGCGCAGCGGCAGAAGCGGACATGCCCGTGGTGCAGTACCTCGACTTGCTGGCGCGTGCTTGCGAACACGCCGGCCCCGCCTTCGGATGGCGCCTGGGGCAAAGTGCCAAGCCCACCACCTACGGCGTCAACGGCATCCTGCTGCTGGCCTGCGCGACGCTGGGCGAGGCGCTGGCACAGGTGCTGCGCTTTGAATCGCTGGTGCACGATTTGGGTCGCTCAGCGTTTGTTCTGGAGGGCGACCACGCGGTGTACGCCTGGCGCAACGACTGCACCGGCCATCCGGCTGCGGACGCCCTGAGCGAGTCGGTGTTCTCCGGCATCCTGACCTGCGCGCAGTGGCTGCTGGGCCGGCCGCTGGAGACTTTTGCGCTTGAATTCACGCATGCGGCCAATGCGCAAAGCGCTTCCTACATCGCAAAAACGTGCCCTGCACAGGTGCGCTGGGGCGCAGCCGCCAATCGCGCTATCTTCCCCGCAGCACTGCTAGCGTGGCCCTTGCCGCAAGCCCAGCAAGGCGTGCTGGCGCTGCTGCAGCGCCACGCCGACGAGCTGCTCCAGGCGCGCCACCCGCGCGATGTGGGCATTGCCGCGCAAGTGCGCCAAAGCATTTCGGGCCGGCTGGGCCGGGGCACGGTGAAGCTGGCGGACGTGGCGCAGGATCTGCACCTCTCCACCCGCACCTTGCAGCGCCGCTTGGCGGACGAAAGCCTGGCCTACCAAACGCTGCTCGACGCCACGCGCCACGAGCTGGCCTGCCATTACCTGAGCGGCTCGGCCCTGCCGATTGCCGAGGTAGGCTACCTGCTCGGATTTCAGGATGCGCCCGCCTTTACCCACGCCTTCAAGCACTGGCAAGGGCAGGGGCCGGGGCAGTACAGGGCAGACGCATCGGGTGCAAAGCGTGCGTCCTTGGGCAAAGCCTAGTAAAATCAAAGGCTTACCCTAGGAGTCTGTCGGACTTGGAAATCGTCGGCTGCAAATCGACCGCAGCGGTCCATTTCTCACCGTCTTTTTGCCCCATAGCGGGGCTATGAGGCTGCAAATCCGGCAAAAACTGTCCTCGCTGGGGCCGATTTTCGCTTTCGACGCTCCAAGTCCGACAGCCTCCAGGATTGCCTGTATGAACGCCCCCGTTGACGTTTCCTTTTTCGCGCGCGCCGCCAAGCCGCTCACCAGCTACCGCCCGTTTTGGGCCAAACGCTTTGGTACCGCGCCCTTCCTGCCCATGAGCCGCGCCGAGATGGAGCAGCTCGGCTGGGACAGTTGCGACATCGTGCTCGTCACTGGCGACGCCTACATCGACCACCCCAGCTTTGGCATGGCCGTGATCGGCCGCACGCTCGAAGCCCAGGGCTTTCGCGTGGGCATCATTGCCCAGCCCGACTGGCAGAGCGCCGAGCCCTTCAAGGCGCTGGGCAAGCCTAATTTGTTCTGGGGGGTGACGGCGGGGAACATGGATTCCATGATCAACCGCTACACGGCCGACCGCAAAATTCGCAGCGACGACGCCTACACCGCTGGCGCCGAAGGCAACCGCCGCCCCGACCGCGCCGCCATCGTCTATAGCCAGCGCTGCCGCGAGGCATACAAGGATGTGCCGATCATCCTCGGGGGCATCGAAGGGAGCCTGCGCCGCATTGCCCACTACGACTACTGGAGCGACAAGGTGCGCCGCTCCATCGTGGTGGACGCCAAGTGCGATTTGCTGCTCTACGGCAACGCCGAGCGCGCCCTGGTCGAAGTGGCGCACCGCCTGGCGGCACGTGAACCGGTGGCGCAGATAACCGATGTGCGCGGCACCGCCTTTGTGCGCCGCACCTCGCCCGAGGGCTGGTTTGAAATTGACTCCACCGAAGTGGACCAGCCGGGCCGTGTCGAAGACCACACCAACCCCTACCAGACCACCAGCGAGCAGGCGGCCGAGCAGGGCGGCACCTGCAGCTCGCAAGATACTACGGTTTCGATAGCTGCTAGCGCAGCGCAGATAAGCGCTAGGGGCCAAAAAGAGCAAGAAAATGGCGGTGCTACCGCTAAGGCAACGACGCACGCCATTAACTTCGTGCCCAACCCCGCGGTCAAGCTCAAGGCTCCACCCAAAGACCGCACCGTCATCCGCATCCCCAGCTACGAGCAGGTCAAGAGCGACCCGGTGCTGTACGCCCACGCCAACCGCGTGATGCACCTGGAAACCAACCCCGGCAACGCCCGCGCGCTGGTGCAGGCGCATGGAGAGGGCACCACCGCGCGCGACGTGTGGCTCAACCCGCCGCCCATTCCGCTCACCACGGCGGAGATGGACCACATCTTCGATCTGCCCTACGCGCGCAGCCCGCACCCGCAGTACGCCGACGAGCGCGGCCGGCACGATGGCGAAACCAAAATTCCGGCGTGGGAAGTGATTCGCTTCTCCATCAACATCATGCGCGGCTGCTTTGGCGGCTGTACCTTCTGCTCGATCACCGAGCACGAGGGCCGCATCATCCAGAGCCGCTCCGAGGACTCCATCCTGCGCGAGATCGAAGACGTGCGCGACAAGGTGCAGGGCTTCACCGGCACCATCTCCGACCTGGGCGGCCCCACCGCCAACATGTACCGCCTGGGCTGCCGCACGCCCGAGATCGAAGCCGCCTGCAGGAAGCCCAGCTGCGTGTACCCCGGCATTTGCTCGAACCTGACCACCGACCACAACCCGCTGATCTCCATCTACAAGCGCGGCCGGGAAATCAAGGGCATCAAGAAGATCCTGATCAGCTCAGGCCTGCGCTACGACCTGGCGAACCAGTCGCCCGAGTACGTCAAGGAGCTGGTGCAGCACCACGTCGGTGGCTACCTGAAGATTGCGCCCGAGCACACCGAAGCCGGCCCGCTCACCAAGATGATGAAGCCGATGATCGGCAACTACGACAAATTCAAGCAGCTGTTTGAAAAGTATTCGGCCGAGGCGGGAAAAAAGCAGTTTTTGATCCCGTACTTCATCGCCGCGCACCCGGGCACCAGCGACGAAGACATGATGAACTTGGCCATCTGGCTCAAGAAGAACAGCTTTCGTGCCGACCAGGTGCAAACCTTCTATCCCAGCACCATGGCCAGCGCCACGGCCATGTACCACACCGGCATCAACACGCTCAAAGGCGTGCACCGCGATATGGGCGAGGGTGGACGCGGTGAAAAGGTTGACGTGGTGCGCGGCGAAAAACGCCGGCGTTTGCACAAGGCCTTCTTGCGCTACCACGACCCCAAGAACTGGCCCCTGCTGCGCGAAGCGCTCAAGACCATGGGCCGCGCCGACCTCATCGGCAATGGCAAGCACCATTTGATTCCCACTTACCAGCCGATGGCGGGGGCGTGCGGGACGAACTCCAAAGAGAAGTTCCTGACGATTCCATCGATGGTGATGGAGAAGAACCAGCCCAAGCCCGGCCAAACGCTGACGCAGCACACCGGCCTGCCGCCGCGTGCCGGAATTTCAGGTAAAAAACCGAGCTACCGCCCGTCGGGTAAGCGCTAGCAGCTATTGTTTTAAAAGCATGAGCCGGCGCCGTAAGCGCCAGCCTTACCGGTCGTCCGGCTGCGGCGCCGCCGCGTGCGTGCCCACCGTCACCGATTGCTTGGCGGCAGTGAGGGGCTGCTCAATCAAGTCTTCAATGACCAAGGTGCGGTAATAAAACGCCGCCACCGCGCCTTCGCGCTGCAAGGCCGCCGTCAGCACTTGCGCATCGTCGTTCTTGCCCGCCTCCACCAGCAAGCCATGGTGGCCCGTGCTGGCCAGGTCGGCAATGCGGCGCACGAAGTCGCCGTCCGCACCCACGGAAGGCATCACCGCGTCTGAGCTGCCAATCGTGCGGACGATGTCTTTCTGGATCACTTCAGGCGAGGCGTAGGCCGACTCGGCCCTGTCGCCCGCAGCATCGAGCGCATCCGCTGCCTGGCGCGCCAAGTCCGCCGTGGGGAAAAGGGCGAAGACATGCCCGGTGGGGTAGAACACGCCCGACATGCTGGTGTAGGAGGAATCAAGTGCAAAGGGTTTCACGGTTGGCTCCGGCAATGAATCAGATGCTGTTTATTGAACCGTGGATGGGGCTTGGGGCTTGTAGGCGAGGGGCGCTTGGGGGCGTCGTGGAAGTGTGGGAGGTGGGGTTGGCCCACGGGAATTGACGCTGAGCGGCTGGTACCGACCCAGAAGAGTCAGTCAGGAACCTGTAGCCAGTGATGCAGCGAAAGAGGTCGTCGGACGTCGTGGCATCGATGGCCACACTCAGCCACCTTGCTGTCATTGGCGCGTTGAACCGTCTCTTTTTGGCACATTGTGGTCACCCGCTGACTGAATAGTTGAAAGTGCGGCCGATAGTCGGCGCCAGCGTGGAATGGGTAACATTAGAGTGGCCGTTAGTCTCGACAAGTTGATGGAATGATGTTTTCGATGTTCCTGTGCTGGGGGCCGTCTGAATTTTTGTGTTCGAGGCGCTTGAAGACTTGTCCACGGCGGCGGGCGTCGCTTGCGACG
>JBATPF010000398.1:0-3695 GCA_049291355.1 Giesbergeria sp. | reverse complement strand
CCGGGTGCATGCCCCAGCCCAGGCCGTGCTCACACCCACGCACGTAACCGTCGTTCGAGGGCACATAGTGGCGCGGCGGGTGCGCGCGTGCTGGCAGGCCCTGGTCTTGCAGCCATTGCTCCTGCAGCCGGTCCTTGGGGCCGAAGCTGAGCATGGGGGCCGCAGCCAGCGCCTCGGCACTCGCGCCCTGCGGCCAGTGGCGCGCGGCGAAAGCGGGGCTTGCGGCCGCTACGTAGGCCATGGAACCCAGGGGCCAGCTGTTGCAGCCCGCAATGCTGGTGCGCGACGCCGTGACGGCCGCAAGCACTTCGCCATCGCGCAGCCGCTGGGCGGTGTGGTCCTGGTCGTCAATGCGCAGATCCAGCAACTCATTGCCTGCGTCGGCAAAGGCGGCCACGGCATCCATGAACCAGGTGGACAGAGAGTCGGCATTCACCGCGAGCTGCAGTGTGGGCGAAGCTGTGGCTTGCCCGTCATGCAGGCCAGGGTGGCTGCGCCGCAGGCTGTTTTCCAGCAAGGCCACCTGCTCGAAGTGCAGGCACAGCTGCCGCCCAGCGTCGGTGCCTGTGCAGGGCGAGCCGCGCAGCACCAGCACCTGCCCCATTCGCTCTTCCAGCTGCTTGATGCGCTGCGAAATCGCTGAAGGCGTCACATGCAGGCGCCGCGCCGCGCGCTCGAAGCTGCCTTCGCGCAGCACCGCTGCGAGCGCCTCCAGAGCGGCGTAGTCAAACATTAGCAATACTTAAGTTAAGTTAAGAAAATGAAGTGTACTTAAATTTCAAGGGCACGCAAAATCGAGTGCATGTGGATGACGGAAACTGTTTCTTCCTGGCTCGCCGGTTTCACCGTGTGCTTTGCATTGGTGGCCTCCATCGGTGCGCAAAACCTTTTTGTGCTGCGCCAGGCGGTCACAGGCCGGCATGTCAGCGTGTGCGTGGCCTGGTGTGTGCTCAGCGATGCGCTGCTGGTGGGAGTGGGCGTAGCGGGGATGGCGCAGTTGCTTGCGCACATGCCCGTGCTTGCGCAAGCGCTGAGTCTGGGCGGAGCCGTGTTTCTGCTGTGCTACGGGCTGCTCGCCTGGTCCCGTCTGTTGCCTTGGCGCGGTGGGGCCGAAGCCAAGCAGACCGCTGCCGACCCGCCCTCGCGCCGGGCCGTGCTGGGCGCGCTGGCGGCCATTACTTTGCTCAATCCGCACGTCTATCTGGACACCGTGGTGCTGATGGGTTCCATGGGTGCGCGCCAACCCGGCGCGTTCCAGGCAGCATTTGTAGCCGGGGCAGCATCGGCCAGTCTGGCGTGGTTTCTGTGCCTGGCCTTTGCCGGGCGCAAGCTTCAGGCCGTTTTCGCGCGGCCACAAGCATGGCGTGCGCTGGACGCGCTCACCGGCGCCATGATGTTGGCGCTGGCGTGGTGGGTTTGGACGGGAGCGCAGGCGGGTTGAACCCCAGCGCTCCGTCATGCATCCGCGCGGGCGCGGTGCTCAGCTGCAGCCGCAGGAGGTGCCGCAGTCGCTGTTGCCTGCCGCTTCCGGTTCAAACTGGGGAAAGAGCACGTTGTTTTCCGTATGGATGTGGCTGATCAGGTCGTCGGCAAATTGTCCAATACCGGTGTAGAGCGCGCGCCAGGTGTTGCACGCGCCCGCGGGCGGGTTGGCGTCGTTCGTCAGCGCCATCAGTCGCTCCAGTTCGGCGCCATGGTCCACGTGCTCGGCACGCATCATGCCGATGGGCTGGCTGACGAAGGGGTTGCCACCCGCCTTGAGCATGGGAAACAGAATCGCTTCTTCCTTGTGCATGTGCGTGAACAGTTCGGTCTGCATGGCTTCGAGCAAGTCGCCCAGACCGGCTGGAACATGGGGGTTCTCGCGGTGCACGGCTTCGACGCGCCGCGCCATGCGAATCAACTCGGGCAATTGCTGGCGATGCACGTCATGAAAGCGCGTGACGATGTAATCCACCAGTTGCGCAGGTGTGGCCGCTTCGGGCGCAGTGGCTGGCTGTTGCAGGGCCGAGAGTTCCGCCAGCACCGAATCAAGCGCCAGGCCCTTGTCGGCCACAGCCTGTCCCAGCGCCACGTTTCCACCACAGCAGAAGTCAAGTTTGAGCCGGCGAAACACGGCAGTGGCGCCCGGAAGCTGCACGGCGATGCTGCCAATGCTTGCATCGGGCGAAACGGCGGCTGCGGATTCAAGGGAGTCAACTCGTGCATTCATGGGGTAAGTCCTTAAAGAGGCATATTGCATGAATATTTTATCGCAATAAAATTCCTTCTCGATTCCCCTTTTCTGAATGAAAGCTTGCTAATGCGCCTGACCCAGTGGACGGACTACACCCTGCGCGTGCTGATGTACTGCGCAGCAAGCGATGGACGTGCGCAGCCTGTAACGATCACCGAGGTGGCAGAAAGCTACGGCATTTCGCGCAGCCATTTGACCAAGATCGTGCAGCAGCTCTCGGCCGCGGGCCTGCTGGAGACCACGCGGGGGCGCGGCGGCGGCATGCGCCTGATGCGCCCGGCCAATGAGATCAATGTGGGCGAAGTGGTGCGCGCCACCGAAACCGATTTCACTTTGGTCGAGTGCTTTGATGCGGCCAGCAACCAGTGCCGGCTCAGCAGCCACTGCCAACTGCAAGGTATTTTGGGCCAGGCCATGGGCAGCTTCTTTCGTGTGCTGGACCGCTACACCTTGGCCGATTTGCTGGTAGCGCCCGAGCGTGCCGCAGCAGACCCGCAAGGCGAGAGCGTCGTTCGGCTGGTGCCTGGTTTGCCCGGCCGCAGTGTGCTGGCGCAGGAAACGCCTGCCCTGCCTAGGTTCGGCTTTGGCGAAGCACTTCCAGCAAGCGATCCAGACCACCCTCGTTGATGGCCACGCGGGCTTGCGCCCGCACGGCCGGCTTGGCGTGGTAAGCCACGGACAGCCCAGCCGCACCCATCATCGGCAGATCGTTGGCGCCGTCGCCTACGGCAATGGTTTGGGTGGGCGAGATGCGCATGAACGACGCGAGTTCGAGCAAACTGCGTCGCTTTTCCGCGCCGTCGCAAATGTCGCCCCAGCTTTGGTCCAGCATGCGCCCGGTCAAAGCACCGTCCTGCACGTCGAGCAGGTTGGAACGTGCGAAATCGATGCCCAGACCGGCGCGCACGCGGTCGGCAAAAAAGGTGAACCCGCCCGACACCAGCAGCGTTGTGAGCCCGGCAGCTCTGGCGGCAGACACCAGCGTCTGCGCCCCCGGATTCAAGCGCAGGCGCTGGCTGTAGACCTGCTCCAGGTGCGCTACGGGCACGCCCTTGAGCAAAGCCACGCGCTGGCGCAGGCTTTCTTTGTAGTCGGTGATCACCCCCTGCATGGCCGCTTCGGTGATGGCCGCCACCTCTGCCTTGCGGCCGGCGGCATCGGCGATTTCGTCCACACATTCGATGTTGATGAGCGTGGAATCCATATCGAACGCGATCAGCCGGTAGTCGGCCAGATTCAGCGGTGCATCAATGCCCTGGACGATCAGGCCGGGTGCAAATTCAGTCGGGTGTGTCATGGGTGGAGGGTGGTTTGGGCAAATAAAGCGTGTCGGACCAGGTGGCAAGCCAGGTCGGCTTGAAGGCGACAAAAATGGCGGTGAGCATGCCAGTGACAAAAGCATCGCCCCAGGCGGTAAGCCAGTGCGCCACCAGCGACAGCGTCTTGTCCAGCCCCGGTT
>JBATPF010000397.1:0-3237 GCA_049291355.1 Giesbergeria sp. | reverse complement strand
TCCAGGCATTGCGCGCGGCCCAGGCCGTGTCGGCCACGCCCTGCAGCGCCCTGCCCTGGCGCGCTACGGCCTGGTTGGCCAGCGTTTGCAGGCGGTAGTCAATGGTGGTGCGGATCACCAGGCCGTCGTTGTACAGGCTGTAACCCTTGCGGTCGGCCCAGTCGATGAGCTGCTTGCGCAACTGCTGCGCCAGGTGCGGCGCGGGCCCGGCCGTTTCTACCTGCCGCTCAAAGCGAATGCGCAGCGGGCGCTTGGTGAGCGCGGCAAACTCTGCCTCGCCCAGCTTGCCGCGCTTCTTCATTTGCGCCAGCACCGTGTTGCGCCTTGCTTGGGCGCGCTCGGGGTTCAGCACCGGGTTGTAGTAGGCCGTGCCCTTGAGCATGCCGATGAGCGTGGCGCTCTCCAGCACGTTGAGCTGGTCGGCCGACTTGTCGAAATACGTGCGCGCCGCCATCTCGATGCCGTAGGCGTTGTAGAGGAAGGGCACCGTGTTCAGGTAGGTCTCCAGGATCTCGTCCTTGGAGTACAGCGCCTCGATCTTCAGCGCCGTGATGGCCTCCTTGACCTTGCGCGTGAGCGTGGGCGCGCGGCCAATGTCCTCGGGGTACAGGTTGCGCGCGAGCTGCTGCGTAATGGTGGAGCCGCCCTGCTTGTCGCCCCCCAGCGTGCGCACCAGCGCCGACGCCGTGCGCCGCCAGTCCAGCCCCCAGTGGCTATAGAAACGGTGGTCCTCGGTGGCGATGAGTGCCTCCACCACCGGCGGGGCGATTTCGGCGAGCGGCACCCAGGCGCGGTTCACCCAGCGGTATTCGGCCAGCAACTTGCCGTCAAACGCCACCAGCTGCGCCGGCTGCTCCGTCTTGGCCTTGCGGATGTCGCTGATGGCGGGCGTAAACGGGATGAGCATCAGCACATACAGCACCATCGCCAGCCCGGCGGCGATGAACGCCCAGAGCAGGCTGTGCAGCGAGAGCACCCGCTCGGGCCGCTGCAGCACACACGCCCACACCGGCCGCAGCGCCGCCCAGCGCGTGCGCAGGAAAGCAGGGAAAGACATGGGAATTGGGGTCAAAAGTGGCTCTAACGCTTGATGGGTAAGCGCGAGCAGCTATCAATTTGGGATTTTTGCAGGCGGGACGGGTTGGCTTGCAGACCGCACCATGTAGGGCGCGAGGTGCGCAGTTATACCGCCAATCATCGGACATTGCGGCTTGGGGTTGTAGCTGCGAAGACTGCCACGGGATGCGTGATTTGCGACTGGTGCACATCCAGGCCGCTATCGGTGTTGGTTACAGTAACGCAATGGCACCTACCATTGTTCGTGACGGCCCATTTCGTCTCTTCTTTTTTTCGCGGGAGGAGACACGCATTCACGTTCATGTTTCACACGTGGACGGTGAAGCGAAGTTCTGGCTTACACCACAGGTGGCTCTGGCCAACCATACTGGTCTTTCCGAGACGCAACTTCGGCAAGCGCAAGCCGTTGTGAATGCACACTTGAAGGAGATCCAAGATGCCTGGAACCACCACTTTGGCGGCTGAAGTGACCCATGTTTCGAAGCACGGTTTTTGGCTTCTGCTCGCCGACGAGGAACTGCTCGTTCCCTTTGATCAATTCCCCTGGTTCCGAAAGGGGACGATCGAACAGATTTCCGAAGTTCAGTGGCCGACCCCCGACCATCTTTACTGGCCGATGTTGGACATCGACTTATCGGTGCAGTCCATTCGAAACCCATCCTCGTTTCCGCTGGTTTCGGGCGCAGCAGGCTAACAGGTTGCTCGGCGCGGACACGCAACCGAAGGTTGCCGCTTCGCGGCACGGGTTGCGTGCCGGGCAGCGCCGACGTTAGGCGTCCCGAATCCCCGAACTCGCAGCGAGGTCATAGTTTGAGCCCAGCCATTGCAGCCTATGTCTTCGCCGTGCTTACCGGTGCTGCCATCCTCTTCCAGCTAGCACTCGCCGCGGGCATGCCTTGGGGCAAACTCGCATGGGGAGGCAAGTTTCCGGGTCAACTGCCCGCCTACATGCGAGCTGCGTCCGTTGCCTCGGCATTGCTCCTTCTCGGCTTTGGAATGGTCGTCTCAGCGCGGGCCGGAATCGCGCTTGCTCACTGGCAACCCGTTTCACGGCTACTCGTGTGGGTAGTAGTCGCCTACTGTGCGCTCGGTGTCATTGCCAACTCGCTAACGCCAAGCGCTTGGGAGCGAGCCATCTGGCTGCCAACAACAATTCTGCTTCTGGCCTGTAGCATCGTAGTGGCCGCAGCGGTATGAGGCTTCGAATCCGCATGAACGAAATGCGAACGTATGCAGGTACGCCTAACGGGTTCGTCGAATGGACCCACAACGGCGGCCACCATGGTCGCCATTCTTCAATGCCGAGTGCGCCGTTGCGGCCCATTCACGGCCAACGTTAAATGACCACTTCTCCATGCACCCACCGGCCGCTCCTGGCCGATTGCAGCCCTCAACGCATAGGGCCCACGCGGAAAATCACGCATCGAGTTCGATAGACCGCCAAACCAACTACACCGACCCCAACCCCAACTGCTGCAAAAACGGCAGCGTCTTCTCCGCCGCGCGCTGCCCTTCGGCGATGGCCTCTTCGGCGCGGTAGAAGTCCATCAGGCCCAGGTGGGCCAGTTGCGGGGCGATCATCACCTCGGGTGGGTCGCCGGCCATGCGGCTGCGCGTGATGCGCACCTGCATGATGTTGACGCTGGCCAGCACCACCTCCACCAGTGACGGCATGCGCACCCGCGTGGGGTCGGGCGCGGGCAGCAGGGATGCAAAGCCATCCTGCAGGCGGCTCAGCCAGCCGGCCGTTTCTTCGTCGTTCTCCGGTGCTTCGGCGGGCAGCCTGGCCGCGCCGTTGGCGCCGGGCCCGCGCAAATGGCGACCCAGGATGTCGGCGTTCAGGTCGACGGCGATCACGATGTCGGCCCCCATGGCCCGCGCCAGCGACACGGGCACGGGGTTGACCAGCCCGCCATCGACCAGCAGGCGCCCTTCGCGCTGGGCGGGCGTAAACAGCCCCGGCAAGGCCATCGAGGCGCGCACCGCGTCGGCGGTGGAGCCGGTGCGCAGCCACACCTCGCTGCCCGAGTGCAGGCCCGTGGCCACGGCGGCAAAAGGCATGTCCAACGCCTCGATGGGGCGGTCGGAGAAGCGGTTGCGGAAGAACTCGATCACCCGCTCGCCCTTGAGCATGCCGCCCGCGAGCTTGAAATCCATGAA
>JBATPF010000396.1:0-3082 GCA_049291355.1 Giesbergeria sp. | reverse complement strand
CTCAAGGGCTCGGCCTGCATGGCTATCGTCTGGCACCACCTCTCGGTCTACGGACCGCTGTCGGACACGGTTCGGCCCTTCGCGCCGGCGCTGATGGCCTGGTTGTATGACTACGCGCGCATGGCGGTGCAGATCTTCTTGGTGGTGGGGGGCTATCTGGCGGCGGCGAGTTTGGCGCCCACGGGCCTCGCGCGTTTCGAAAGCGCTGCGTCGCAGATCTGGCGGCGCTTTGTGCGTCTGGCTGTGCCCTATGCGGCGGCGCTGTTGACCGCTGTGGCTGCGGCCGCGCTGGTGCGGCCCTGGCTGGATGATGTCAGCGTACCCGAGGCCCCGCATCTGGCCCAATTGCTGGCCAACGCGCTCATGCTTCAGGATGTGCTGGGGCAGCCGGCGCTCTCTGCGGGGGTGTGGTACGTGGCCATTGATTTCCAGCTGTTCTCTATGGCGGTGCTGTGGCTGGCATTGGCGCGGCGCATCGGGCGATCTCCGGGTGCGGCATTGGCGTGGGGGCAGGTGGGCGTGCTGGGCCTGTGCGCGGCGTCGCTGTGGTTCTTCAATCTCCATTCGGCGCTGGATGTCTGGGGGATTTATTTTTTCGGCTCGTACGGTCTGGGCATGGCCACCTTCTGGGCCACGCGCAGTGCGCGGCCCACACGCTGGTTCGCACTGTTGGCCGTGCTCGGTGCGCTGGCGCTGGCAGTGGAATTTCGCCCGCGTCTGGCGCTGGCTTTGGCTACGGCTGCGCTCCTGGCTTGGTTGGCCTTGGGGTCGATGCAGGCGCGCACTTCCTTTGCCGAGCGCGCCGCTTTGCCGCTGGCCTGGGTGGGGCAGCGATCCTATTCCGTGTTTCTGGTGCATTTCCCCGTGTGCCTTGCGGTGAACGCGGCGTTTTCCACACTTTGGCCGGGGCAAGCCTGGGTGCATGCCCTGGGGCTTTGCGTGGCGTTCGGGGCGTCCATTCTGGCCGGGTACCTACTGTATGAGAAGGTAGAGCGCCCTGGGGCCACAACGGTGCGGGCGTTGCGCTGGGAGGCCCGGTTGCTGGCCGCTGGCTGGCTGGTGGGCCTGGCTCAGAGTGTCTAGGACCGGCTCAGCCGTTGGTTCGGCAGGGCGCAAAAAGGTCGTTGGCTGCCTGGTAGGTGGTGGTTTGCACATTGAGTAAACCGAGCACCGAATGGAAATAGTCGTCCTGGCTGATTCGGCGCGTTGCCATTTCCTTTTGCAGGCAGGCCGTGCTCGCGCCGGAGCGCGCTTGCATCGCAGGCGACAGCCAGGTGATCCAGGGCACATGCTTTTGCACATCCGGCGCAATGGCGTAGGGCAGGCCGTGCAGGTAGATATTGTTCTCGCCCAGCGATTCGCCATGGTCGGCTACGTAGATCATGGCTGGCTGGAACTCTGCCTGCTTGCCCTCCAGCCAGTGCAGCGTGGCGCCCAGGAAGGCGTCGGTCTGGACGATGCTGTTGTCATAGGCATTGACGACCTCTTCCTGGCTGCACTCCTGCAGGGCGTTGGAATGGCATTCCGGCGTGAATTTCTTTAGCTCGGGCGCAGACCGGCGCGCGTACGCCGGGCCGTGGCTACCCATCTGGTGCAACACCAGCACCGTGCCGCGGGCACGCTTTTCTTCCGGCAGAGCCGCCAGTCGCGCGTCTAGCCCCTCCAGCATGATCGGGTCGAGGCACTCGCCACCCTTGCACCAGGTGGGATCCGGGCTGGTGGTGGTGCTGGCCGACGGGACGCGATCGCACACCCCTTTGCAGCCCGACTGGTTGTCCAGCCAAAGGACTGCCAGACCGGCGTGGTCCAGTACGTCCAGCAGGTTTTCATGGTTGCTTTTGCGAGCCTCGTAGTCGTTTTTGCCGAGGCCCGAAAACATGCAGGGAAGGGCCGTGGCCGTGCTGGTGCCACATGCCCACGCGTTGCTTGCGCTGGCCAGATCGTTGCGCGCTGACAGCTGCGGCGTGGTGGCGCGCGCGTAGCCGTTCAATCCGAAATTGCCGCTGCGCCCGGTCTCACCCACCACCAGCACCAGCAAGGGCGGCTTGGTCTGGCCGGCGTAGCTGGCGCCCAGATGGGCATCGCGCCCGAACGGCAGCAGCGTGCGGGTGTCCATACGCAAGGGCTGCGTGGCGATGCGGCCCAGGGCATACACGGTGTTGAGCGGGTTGATCAGGTAGCGCAGCTGGGGCTGGTTGCGCATGGTCGAGGAAAATTCCTGGAACGTCGCCAGTACGCTGGCCACCGCAACGCCGAGAAAGAGGATCAGCCAGCCGGTGTTTTGAACCAGCAGGCGCAAGGGCGTGGGCCTGGCTACTGGCTGGCGCCACGTCCACCAGAGGGGCGGGCCGGCGAGCGCCAGCACCACGGCGGGCATGCGCCAGCTCAGCAGGTCGCCGGCTTCACGCACATCGGTCTGCAACACGTTGGTGAGCATGCTGGCGTCGATCGCAATGCCGTAAGTGAGCATGAAGTAGGCGCCAAACGCTGTAAACAGCAGCAGCAGCGTGGCGACGGGCTTGAGCGTCCAGCGCCAGGCGAACAGCATCAACAACGCTGCATTGCCCGCCACCAGGAGCACGCCAAAGCCCAGAAGAAAGAACCAGCTGTGTGGCGTGCTGCCAGGTGCGTGGGTATCCGCCAGTGCGCGCCACAGAGGCCAGTTGCCAAAAGTGGCCATCCACAGCGCTATGGGCAGAACGACGAAGGCGGGCGCCAAGGCGGCCGCTGGTCGGCGCAAGGCAAAACGACACGGCGCTGGCAAGCGCAGTAAAAATTCCATTGGGCGGATTTTCCATTAGATGAATTAAGCGCGCCTTAACCAGGTGTCCGTGCTGGCGGGCTCAGGACCGATGGCTGCCCTGCCGGCCCAGCTTTCAGCGCAGCTGCTGTGCGTGGTGGTGTAGGTGGTCGCCGATGAAGCTCTGCACGAAATAATAGCCGTGATCGTAGCCCGGCTGGCGGCGCAGTGTCAGCGGCTGGCCGACCTGGGCGCAGGCAGCTTCGAAGGCTTCGGGCAGCAGTTGTTTTTCAAGCAGGAATTTGTCGGCCAGGCCCTGGTCGATCAGGATGCCGCCGGGGT
>JBATPF010000395.1:0-10724 GCA_049291355.1 Giesbergeria sp. | reverse complement strand
GCATCTTGCTGCTGGCACTGTTCGGCCTGCTCGGCCAGACCAACCTGAATGCGATGAACGGGCTCAAGAACTGGGTCTCCGCCCTGCTCACCGCCATTGCCGTGGCCATTTACGCCGCTGGGGGCGTGGTGCTGTGGCCGCAGGCGCTGATGATGATGGTGGCCGCCACGCTGGGCGGCTACGGCGGCGCCCGCGTAGCTCGGCGCATCCCCGCGCCCTGGCTGCGCGGCGGGATTGTGCTCACCGGACTGGTGATGACGGCGATCTTCTTCTGGCGCCAGTAATTTTGGACGAAATCAGGCTCTAGCGCTTACTAGGCAAGCGTAGACAGCTATCGTTTTTAACTACTCCAGCGGCGTATCGCCCGCCGCCGATGCATCCCGCGCCACAACGCCGCCCTGGTGCACCTTGGCGAAAGTCAGGATGACCTCGCGGATCAGTTTGCGCTGGGGCGCAGGCAGTTGCAGAAAGGCGTCGAAAGTTTCGCGCTCCAGGTAGCCCACACCTTCTTCCCAGCGTTGGCGCTTGACCCGCACCGACTGGCGCACCGCCTCACCAAAGCGCAGTACTTCGGGCTCGATTTTGAGCACCTCAGCCAGCGTGACCAATTTGTCTTGCGCGGGGATCGACTCGCCGCGCAGCCAGCGCGACACCGCCTGAAACGTCACCGAGTGCCCCCAATAGTGCGTGTTGAATAAATTAAGCAACACGCCGGGGCGCGCCTCCAGACCCGCAGCCAGCATGGCGGCGCGCAAACGCTCGGCAAATTCCAACTTTTGGTCCATGCCGGGACGTTAAATTTCGGTTCAATTTTGATTGAACATCGTGTTGTACGATTGATTGAATTTTCTATTGAACTTTTGATTGAATCAGGCGCAATTGTGCTTGCGCCAGGTCGTACCCGATGCCCAAATCCCTGCTCGAACAGCTCCCCGAGATCGTCGCCAACGGGCGCAGACAAGCCGAACGCATCCTGGAAAGCCTGGAAACCCGCCAGCGCGTGCGCCTGCAAACGCGCGAGGTGGTGTTGCCCGCCAAGGACAGCGCCGCGCAAGACTGGGTGACGCAGCAACAGCGCAGCGCGCAGCAAGAAGTGTTTGCGCCGGGGCAAGGCAGCCTGCTCGCCAACCCGCAATCCACGCTGGGCGCGGCAACCAACGCCGAGGCCCCTTGTGCCAACCGCCTGATTTACGGCGACAACCTGCTGGCCATGGCCGCGCTGTTGGCGGGCGATGAAGACACACCCAGCCTGCGCGGCAAGGTGGATTTGATTTACATCGACCCGCCGTTTGACAGCAAGGCCGACTACCGCACCAAGGTAGTGCTGCCGGGGGTGGAGCTGGAGCAGAAACCTTCCGTCATCGAGCAGTTCGCGTATTCAGACACCTGGAGCGACGGTACCGCCTCGTATCTGGCCATGATCACGCCGCGCTTAATCCTGATGCGGGAATTGCTGGCGGATACGGGCAGCATTTATGTGCATTTGGATTGGCACGTGGGGCATTACGTGAAGTTGGTGCTGGATGAGGTTTTTGCAAAGGATCAATTCATCAATCAATTGATTTGGAAGCGGGGTCACGCGCACAACGACTCCAAGCAAGGCTCCGCGCACTTTGGTCGCCTACACGACACGATATTTCTCTACTCCAAGTCACAGCAGTATTTTTTTGCGCAACAGTTCACGCCATACACGCAGGAATACAAAGACACGTATTACAAAAATATCGAATCAGAAACAGGGCGACGTTACTGGCTCGATAACTTGCAAGGCCCGGGGGGCGCGACAAAAGGCAACCCCTATTACGAGGTGATGGGCGTAAGCCGCTATTGGCGCTACAGCAAAGAAAAGATGAGCCAACTCATCGACGCAGGACGAGTAATTCAAACAAAACCGGGAACGGTGCCAAAGTACAAGCGGTATCTGGACGAAATGCCCGGCAAACCTACGCAAGACATTTGGGATGACCTGAAAAGTCTCGGAGGATTGGGCGCGATCGTCGCAGAGCGTATTGACTACGACACGCAGAAGCCTGAAAGCCTCTTGGAACGCATCATCCGCGCCTCTTGCCCCGAAGGCGGCATCGTCGCCGACTTCAACGGCGGCTCCGGCACCACCGCCGCCGTCGCAGAAAAACTAGGTCGTCGCTGGATTACCTCGGATATTGGAAAACCCGCCTGCATGATCATGCGCAAGCGCCTGATCGACCAGGAAGCCAAGCCTTTTCTCTACCAAGCCATAGGCGACTACCAGGTCGAAGCCGCCAAAACCCATCTGGGTCGCGATTTCCGCATTGGCGACTTGTCGCACATCGTGCTTTCGCTCTACGGCGCGCTACCGCTGCCGCCCGAGGCCAATCCGCAGCGCAATCTGGGGCAGGTGGCGGGCGTAGAACTGAACGGAAAGCGCGGTAGCAAAACGCTGGTGCTGGCCGATTCGCCCAACAAGCTCACCGGCACGGCCACGCTCAAAAAAGCCATTGCTCAGCGCGACAACCTGCTGGGCGGCTGGGACCGCGTGGTGGTGCTGGGCTGGAACTTTGAGCCATCCATTGGCGAGACCATCACCGCGCTGAACGACGACCGGCTCGAAGTGCTGGTGATTCCGCCCGACCTGCTCGACCGGCTGAAGAAAAAAGGCGGCGTAGAAAAGCTGCGCGGGCAGGTGCGGTTCTCGTCGTTGCAATACCTGACCTTGCACCCGGTGCAACGCAGCACGCAAGGCAATGAGGAAACGCTGACCGTACGCCTCAAAAACTACGTGCTGCTCTCGCCCGAAGCCATCAATTTGGACGATGCCAACCGCGCCAAGCTGCAAGACGTCGCCAACCGCGAGCCGCTGGCGCTCATCGAGTACTGGGCGGTAGATCCGGACTACGACGGCAAGGTGTTCCGCTCGGTCTGGCAAGACTACCGGGGCAACACCGCCAACGACGCCGACCCGCTGCGCGTGGTGACGCAGGCGGTGCTGACCGTGGCCGCCAAACCCGGCTCGCGCAAAGTGTGCGTGCGGGTGGTCGATTTGTTTGGGTTTGAGGCGGAAGTGGTGGAAACAATCAATTAAAGATGAAAGAAATTCAATGACAAATATTGTCGCGAAATTTGCAGAGGTGAAATCTGGCCAAGACAATGATGCCAAAAACGATTGGTTTAAGCACTGTCAATCAACCGAAACTCCATACATCATCATTACTAAAAGAACGAAATTTGCTGATGTGCTGTGGGATCACATCTCATATTCTGAAAAGCAAGAAATGGCTTTCCGAGAAAGTGAAGCAACCATTCAGAAAGAAGCGAACCTTCTCTGCAACAATCATGGAATACATATATCGAAATGCCACGCAAACTCGGCGCAGATAAGCATCGCCGGGATTTCAATTGAAGACGCAAGGAAATGTGCGTCGGACGTTTTTGATCTAATAAGCAGATTGACAAGAAATGAATAGATATTGTCAATCGAAATAATGCGCTGCAACGAAGATTAATCAACACTCAGGTTGCAAGGAATGCCAATGGCGATCGAAGCACCCGTCAAGCATCAAAAATGCACCAAGGAAGTTCACAAGTCTGATGGCGTCATTTAGTAATCATAAATATTAATTCTACGAATACAAATCCGGTAAATTTAATATCCAATTACAGGAAAAAATTAAAATGGAAAACATTATGATTACAGCAGACACCAAAACCCACTCCCTGAATATTCCTCACCTTGGCTTTACACTGCGCACCATTATGGGCGCAGGGCATACGGCTGCTTCGGAAATGAAAACATATAGGCGAAAATGGAATCTAGTCTACAAGGATTTCAAGATTGGGGCTATCCAACTCGCCTCGCCGGAGATGGCATGTCCAGATGAAAATACTTATAACGCGTGACTTTTCAGAACAATTACATGACGTCTGTAGCTGCTATTCACTCGCCAAAACGTTGCCAGCAACGCATTATTAATTGTGAAGCAATAGAAATTCCAACCCTGATGCAACATGAGCACGAGAGCCAATTTCACGCTTGCTCGCCCGCAGCATGCGATTTCTTCCCGAGGCAGATGACGCGGCACCGAATACTTGCCGACTATTTCGCACGGCTTGTGCGCCAGCTCGTCGGAAGTAACGGGGCGGGGTTGCATGGTTGCATTTTTTTGCTTCATGGTGGTTTCCGTCGAGCAGTTTGCGCTCTGCGCCCGGCCGTCAAACCGCCGCCAGTTCACGGGCGGCGTCCAGGATCTCCCTCCTCACATGGTGACGCAATCGGTGCTGACCGTAGCCCCCAAAACCGGCCCACGCAAGGTATGCGTGCGGGTGATGGATTTGTTTGGGTTTGAGTGACAACCGTCTAACTTTTGAATGACAAAGGAAAACTATGAAAGATGAAATTTACGGCACGTATTTCGTTGATGTAAACGGCGAGAAATTAGCGCAAATTCCGATGTTGCTACCAATACCTTTATGCAAAGGCTTGCACATTACCATACACAGCTCCAATAAAGTATTTTCGGTAGTGGAGTGGAAATTTCATATTGACCATCCTGATGAAAATGCAGGACTAACGATCGTCGTTCAGTGACCGACTGTCTTTCTGAAAAATTACTCTTCAGGCCAATCAAAAACAATATTTAGTCAAATTATTAGGGCATAAATGTGACCAATTAATTAATAGATGCTATTCATGAGCAAATCGCCTTCCTTGAAAAAAACGCTGCACCAAAAGGGCAGGAAGCTGTACATATGGAGTGCTTGAATGCACTGAGGCAAGCGAGAGCGGGTAATTATGAGGAAATTGAAAATTTCAGAAAAATGGCCGCTAATATTGCAGTGGCGGCGCGCAACCCAGTTACGCGTGAAATGGTCGAGGCTAAAAAATTGAATTATCAAAAGACAACCCGGAATACGCGGCAGTATTGCAAAACAAAGCTTTGCAGAGCTCTATTAAAACAGCCGAGGACGCAATTTATCAGCCTGCACTTCAATCGGTGATGTACATGCTCAAAATAGTGAGCCCTGTCACATCGTTGATGGAGAACCCTGACGAGGGCTGACTGCCGGTGCCACGGTTATCGCCAATGCCGCCTCCAATTTACTCCTCAGCCTCTCAGGTGAAATGGAGAGCAAAGCACCGCCAGTTTCCGGACGGCGTCCAGGCTGGCCCTCATCGCAACCTGCGGGATTTTCAAATCGTATGCAGTTTGCAGGTTCAAGCAGTATTGAGACGTCTGCCCCAGCGCGCGGCCCAGGCGCAGCGCCAGTTCGGCGGTAATGGGCCGGTCGCCCTTGAGCAGGTGCGATACGCGCATGGGCGACACGCCAATAACGTCGGTAAAAGCTGTCTGGGTCAGGCCGAGTTCATCGAGTATTTCGCGCAGAAATTCGCCAGGGTGAATGGCTGGCAGGCCCGACTTGCCTACCCTGGAAACTCGCGCGTCAGCGACTGGCTTGGTGGCGCGCATAGTTTTCAGGAAACCGCTGGGCGATCTCCTTTTTGCTCTGCCTCAGCAATTCGATTTCGGATGGTGTCAGCCGTCTCGGTTCGGGCGAGGTACCGAGCTTCTGATTCAGTAAGCGCGTCGAAATGGTGAGCGAAGTGCTCAAACCACCAGTTTTCAAGTTCTGTTCCATGTTTTTCTCTCAATTTTTGCAAGCGCTCAGGCGATGGCGCCAATTTGGCCGAGTCGTGCCTTCCTGTCAAGGCGACTGCGGCCAACACCCTGCCCCCTTGCGATTCGATATAGCCCTTCAAGTTCGCCAATGTTCCGCCCATGCCGACAAAGTCATCCACCAGCACGTATTCGCAGCCCGGCGTCACCTTGCCCTCGAATTCGGCCTGACGGGCCAGCCGCCAAAAGCCATCAGCGCCGGTGTGGGCCACCACATTAGTTTGAACAATGCCTGTATCCACCGGCCAACCCAGCAATTGACCGAGTTGGTGCGCAAACACCTCAGGAATGGCGTTGATGCCCTCACGCTCAAATGCGTGCGCGCTCACGAGTGTAGGGATGCGGCCTGCAACCAACGCATCCAACGCCATAGTTTGGTCGAGGTTGAAGGTATGCAGTACCAGGTCGGCGGCGGCATCGTCATCGCCAGATTTGGCCCGCTGATAAGCGGGGTGCTGTTTGACGGCCGACTCAGCGGCATGAATCAAGACATCCGGAAAGTCACGCCACGCAGTGCGGGGCGCTTGGGTAGCGGTGGGCATGCGTTCCATTCTCCCATGCAGGTCCATTTCTAACTTGTCCCGACCCATGAACGCCCAACACACAGACCCAATGACCCTATCCACCGCGTTGACTGCTCGCACCAACGCGCTGGCGCTCGGCCTGGAACACGGCGCTGCCGACCTGCTGGAACTGGTCACCCCCACCACCGCCGAGCTGCTGCACTGGTGGTTTGGCCAAGACATGGTGGATGCGCGCGGCGGGCTGAACTTTCATGCGGGGCAAAAGCAGGCCCTTCTGAACGCCATCGTGGCACACGAGGTGCTGGGCGCGGGCTCGCTGCTCGATTTGTACCAGCAGGTAGCGCCCGATGCGCTGCTAACGGGAAACCGGCTGGCCGAGGTGACAGGAGGCAAGCACGCCCACCCCAAGTATTGTTTCAAGATGGCCACGGGCACGGGCAAAACCTGGGTGCTGCAGGCGCTGCTGATTTGGCAATTGCTCAACAAAACGGCGGCACTGGCCGAGGGCATGGACGATGCGCGCTTTACCCGGCAGTTCATGGTGGTAGCGCCGGGGCTGATCGTGTACGAGCGGCTGCTGGATGCGTTTTGCGGCAAGCTGGTGGAAGGGGGCAACGGCGCGCGCGATTTTGACAAGTCAGACATCAAAAGCTTCGCAGACCTGTTCATCCCCGAAGCGCACCGCGAAGCCGTGTTTGCCTTTGTGCGCGGCAATGTGTGCGGCAAGGCCGAGATTGGCCTCAAGGCGACCGGCAACGGGATGATTGCCATCACCAACTGGCATTTGCTGGCCGAGGGTGATGCGCCTGAGGACATCGAGGAAGTCGAAGCGCTGGGCGCACCCCTGCCCGCGCACGAGGTGGTGGCCGCGGTGCTGCCGCTTATGCCGGGGCGCGCCACGGGCAACAGCCTCGATGTGCTGGACCGGCGCTATGCGCGCGGCAACGTGTTGGAGTTTTTGGCTGGCTTACCTGAATTGATGGTGTTCAACGACGAAGCCCACCACATCCATTCTTTCTTGCGCGAGGGTGAAGTCACTGAGGTCGAATGGCAAAAAAGCCTGAGCCGCATTTCCGAAACCAAAGGCCGTCGCTTTGTGCAGGTGGATTTTTCGGCCACGCCGTACAACGACGTGGGCAGCGGCAAGAACAAAAAGAAACTGTACTTTGCCCACATCGTGACCGACTTTGACCTGAAGGCCGCCATGCGCGCGGGCTTGGTGAAATCGCTGGTGCTGGACCGACGCAAGGAGATTGGCGCGCTGCCATTGGAGTTCAAAGCCGAACGCGACGAGGCGGGCAACCCGGCCCTAAGCGAGGGCCAGCGCGTGATGCTGCGCGCAGGGCTCAAAAAGCTGCGCAAGCTCGAAGCCGAGTTTGCGCACATCGACCCCACGCGCCACCCCAAGATGCTGGTGGTGTGTGAAGACACCACGGTGTCGCCCTTGGTGGCGGCCTTTTTGCAAGAGCAGGAAGGCTTGCAGGAGGACGAGGTGATGACCATCGACTCGGGAAAAAAGGCCGAGTTGGGCGAGAAGGACTGGGCGCCGGTGCGCGAGCGGCTGTTCAGCGTGGACAAACACGCCACGCCGCGCGTCATCGTCAGTGTGCTGATGCTGCGCGAGGGATTTGATGTGAACAACATTTGCGTCATCGTGCCGCTGCGTTCATCGCAAGCGCAAATTTTGCTGGAGCAAACCATTGGCCGGGGCCTGCGCCTGATGTGGCGCGATGCCGAATACACCGACCTGAAACGCGAAAACCGCGAGCGCATCAACGCCGGGCAGGAACCAGGCAGCTTGATCGACGTGCTGAGCATCGTCGAACACCCGGCGTTCCAGTCGTTCTACGACGATTTGTTAAAGGAAGGCTTGGCTGGCACCACCGGTGAGGACATGGACGACACCTCCAGCACGGGCGACGTGGTGGCAGCCGAATTGCGTGAGGGCTACGCTGCGTTCGACTTTGGCATTCCGTTCATCCTGCGCGAAACCGACGAAATGCAGAGCCACACGGCCATCGATGTGCTGGCGCTACCGCCCTTCACGTCTATGGACGCCAACGCTTTGCGCGGCCTGCTGGGCAAGGGCGACACGTTCATATCGCAAGACCTGCAAAGCGCCACGCTGTTCGGCGACTACCGCGTCGATGGCGCGGTGATGAACGTGGCGGGCTACAACGACTACCTCGCGCGCCTGACCCGGCGCATCAGCCAGGCGCTGAGTGAGCCGCTCCCGAAGGGCAACAAAATCGCCACGCACCTGGCCAAGCCCTATTTGCAGGTCAACACGGCAGACTTGACCGGCTGGCTGGACGACTACATCTGGACGCAGTTGTTTGGCGCCGACTTCAATCCCTTGGCAGAAGGTGGCGGCAGCGAAAACTGGCGCCTGTTGCTTCTGCAGCCGGTGGTAGACCACATCACCAAGGTGTTTGCCGTGGCACTGCTCGAATCCGAGGAGCAGCACACCACGGGCCAGACCGAGGTGCTCCCGCGCTGGTTGAGCGAAACACCGCGCCTGATGGTGCGGGAAGCCCATTCGGTGGAGGTCAGCAAGTGCATCTACACCCGACTGGGCTGGCCGGCGCGCAATGGTGGGCTGGAGCGTGCCTTCATCCACTGGGCGCAGGCCGATGCGCAGGTCGCGGCGTTCTGCAAGATCAGCGAGACACGCCACCCCTTTGCCCGGCTGCGCTATGTAAAAGACGACGGACTGCCCGCGTTCTATTCCCCCGATTTTCTGGTGCGCACGGTCAACGCCATTTTTCTGGTGGAGACCAAGGCGCAGCAGCAGACCAATCATCCCAATGTGCAGCGCAAGCGCAAAGCCGCCGTCGCCTGGTGCGAGCGCATCAACCAGCTCCCGCCCGAACACCGCCAGGGCCTGCCCTGGCATTACGTGCTGCTGGCCGAGGACGTGGTGCAGGAATGGCAGGGCAAGGGCGCGCACTTGGCGCAGCTGCTGGACTTTGCGCGACTGCGGCCGCTGGCGAGTGCATCGCTGCAGGCCAGCTTGCTGTAAAAAATATAATCAAATCAGGCTCCATCGCTTATGGGATAAGCGCGAGCAGCTATTATTTTTGAAGCTTGGGCGCGATTCGCAGCGGTATCGTCACCGGTCCATCGTTCACCAAATGCACCTGCATCTCGGTGGCAAAGCGCCCGGTCTGCACCACCGGATGCGCAGCACTCGCTTGCGCCACGAAATAGTCGTACAGGCGCCGACCCTCGTCCGGCGCTGCGGCCTGCGAGAAGCCTGGGCGGTTGCCGCCGGTAGTGGCGGCTGCCAGCGTGAACTGGCTCACCAGCAACACTCCGCCTTGCACATCCTGCACGCTGCGGTTCATCTTGCCGGCCTCGTCACTGAAGATGCGCAGCTTGAGCAGCTTGGCCAGCAGCTTGTCGGCCTCGGCTTCGGTGTCACCCCGCTCAGCGCAGACCAGCACCAGCAGCCCGGCGCCGATCTGACCGACAACCTCGCCCGCCACTTCGACACGCGCCTCGCGCACGCGCTGCAATAGGGCCATCATTCGCATCTCCTTGTCGTTGTGAGGACATCTTGCCCGCGCCAGTTGCACCGCGCCGGTTGCACCGCGCCGGTTGCACCGCGCCAAATTACAGCAGAGCGGCGCGGGCGCAGACGCGTGACAGAATCGCCGCATGACTACCCGGTGGCGCCGCTTGGCCTGGTTGGGGACCTGGCTGCTGGTTGCCGCCTTCGGCGCAGGCTGGCTGGCTCACGCACGCCTTGGAGAGCTGCAGGCGGCGTTTGAAACCGATGCGCGCATCGTGCACCGCTTGCTCAGCCAGCAAATGGTGCAAAACGACGCGGTGATGGCCACGCTGGTGCTGCTGCAGCCAAGCCCCGATGGCAGCGCGGCGGCGGCGCAGCGTCTGCCTTCGGTTTACCCACGCATTCTTTCGGCGCTGACTCAGCCAGAGGGCAGCAGCTGGCCGGCGGCTCTGGCCACCAGCCTGGCCGGCGCGCAGGCGGCCTCACGCCAATTGGGCCGCCCACAGCTTGCGCGAACTGATCTGGACGCCGGGCGCTACTGGTTGGTGCAGGCCGGCGATCCCGTCAGCTATGCGCTGCTGCTGGACCTGCAAGCCACCGTGCCCTGGTCCGAGTGGCCGATGGACGCGAAAACCAGCCCGGTGCGCGTGGTGCTCGAACACGAAGGACAGTCGCTGGTGCTCCAGGCGGGGAGCATTCCCGCGCGCGGTTGGCGCTTCGACTTTCGAAAAACATTGGCATCGCCCAGCCAGCCGTTCGACGTGCTGGCCGAGCGCGTGGTGGCCTGGGGCGAGCTGCCGTGGCTGGCAATGCTCACCTGGGTACTGGGCAGCGCGGCCACCCTGGCAGCGGCGCGCCTGCTCTGGCGCCAGCGCGAGGCGCGCTTGCGCGCCGAACATCTGCTGCGCCTGGGCCAGGTGGCACGGCTCAACACCCTGGGCGAGCTGGCAGCGGGCATGGCGCATGAGTTGAACCAACCGCTGACCGCGCTGCTCGCCAGCACCCAGGCGGCGCAGCGCCTGCTTGGCGATACCC
>JBATPF010000394.1:0-1918 GCA_049291355.1 Giesbergeria sp. | reverse complement strand
AGGCTGGCAGCGCAGGCGGGGCGACACTGATCGGCACCGCGCTCACGCTGTGCGCCGCCGCGTCTTGGTCGGTCTCCAACATCGTCGCTCGCCTGGCGCAGCGCGCTGCGCCGGGCTACGACCCACTGGCCTTCGTGGTGTGGTCCTGCCCAGCGCCGATTCTTGCCTTTGTGGCCCTGGTGGCCGTCACCGAGCCCGATGCCGGGCGCTGGTTGCACACCGACGCCTGGGCCGCGCTGCCGGCGGTGGCCTGGGGCTCCATGGCCTACCTCGGCTGGATGGCCACCATCCTTGGCTACGGCTTGTGGACGCGGCTCTTGACGCGCCACCCCGCCAACCGCGTGGCGCCCTTCAGCCTGGGGGTGCCCGTAGTGGGCTTGGCAGCCGGCATGCTGGTGCTGGGCGAAGTGGTGACGCCCTGGCAGTGGGCTGGCACGGCGTTTGTGGTGTCGGCGCTGGTCTGCGTGGTACTGGGAGGGCGCTGGGCACAGCGCCGGTGACGTCTAAGTTACGCCCAAGAAACGCCCAAGGCAAAGCCCGCAGGGCTTGCACCGTGCGGGCTTGAGATGGGCTGGGCCGCAGCCCGGAGGCAGGCGCAAGGCCTGCCCGCGCTCAGCTGAAGTTGCCGGTGGCGATTTCGTGGGCGCGGATCGCGACGCGGGCTTCTTCGCGCACTGCGGCCCGGGTCAGCACGGTGGCGGGCTGCGCGGCGGCAGGAGCCACGTAGAAGTTCTTGAAGTTGGGGGCAGCTTGTACGGCTTCGACCATCACTTCAGCGCGGGTGCGGCTGGCCGTGAAACCGGCTTCGAAGTCGGTGCCGTACAGATCGCCAGCGGTTTGGGCGGCTTGGGCGCCGACAGAAGCGAAAGCAGCAACAGCGGCGATAGAGAGAATGCGAGCGGTGTTCATGATGGTTTCCTTTCAATGTACTGAGTGAATCCGCTGATCCGGAGAGCCATCGGGTCCCTGGGGGCGGTTTCGGTGAGTCGTGTTTTGTGTGCGGCTCATCGATGGGTTGAACTGTACGCACAATGAAGTCATAGAAAAACTACCAAGTCACGAACTGACTGTTCCAGTTTTAGCAACTATCTTCCAAGTTGTGTTGGAGACGTTCTCGCCCTCCGTGGGCACAATGCCACCATGACCGCCTTTCCGGCTCCCACCCCCCAATGCCCCGACGACGGCGCGCTGGAGGCACAGATTCGCCGCGCCGAGCCCTGCTGGTGGATCAACCCGGCCTGCACCGCCACCCCAGAACCGGGCGCGGTGACCGCTCTTCAGATCGACGACGCCGTGCAGCGCTTTGCCCGCGCGCAGAACTTGCTGCAGCGCGTGTTCCCTGCGCTTCGTGAAACCGGCGGCCGCATTGCCTCGCCCCTGCTGCGGGCCAGCGCATTGCAGCAGGCGCTGGGTCTGAACGAGGACGAAGGACAGCTCTGGATCCAATGCGACCACCTGCTGCCGGTGGCCGGATCGGTCAAGGCGCGCGGCGCGATGCATGAGGTATTGGAATTTGCCGAAGGCTTAGCCGTTGCGCACGGGCTGATCGAGGCCCACAGCGATCTGGCACCCCTGGCGGATGCCCCGGCACACGCCCTGTTTGCGCAGCATGAAATCGTTGTCGGCTCTACCGGCAACTTGGGGCTGGGCGTCGGGCTGATTGCCACGGCACTGGGTTTTCGGGCCCGGGTGCACATGTCGCAGGACGCCAAGGCCTGGAAGAAAGACCGCCTGCGCGCCCATGGCGTGCAGGTGGTAGAGCATGCGGGCGACTACGAGCGCGCCGTGCAGGCCGGGCGCGAAGCGGCGGCGCGCGACCCTGGCTGCCACTTCGTCGACGACGAGCAATCGCGCTCGCTGCTGCTGGGCTACAGCGCAGCGGCGGCCGATCTGCAGGAGCGGCTGCAGGGCGCCGGCG
>JBATPF010000393.1:0-3345 GCA_049291355.1 Giesbergeria sp. | reverse complement strand
TCCCTGCCGCTCACGCTGGTGGCCGGCGAGGTGGCGCTGGCCGGCCGATACCCCAGCCGCAGCGATCTGGCGCGCTGGGCGGGCATCGCGCTGCCCACCACCGAATCGCCCTCTGCGGGCAGCTGCTGCTCGGGCGGCGCCTGCTGCTGAACATTTCGGAAAGACCTTATGAAATTTCTCGACAACGCACCGCGCTTCCTCTTTTTCACCGGCAAGGGCGGCGTCGGCAAGACCTCGCTGGCGTGCGCCACGGCCATGCAACTGGCGGCCCTGGGCCAGCGCGTGCTGCTGGTCAGCACCGACCCGGCGTCGAACGTGGGCCAGGTGTTTGGCCTGGCCATTGGCAACCAGGTGACGGCAGTCCCTGAAGTGCCGCGCCTGTGGGCGCTGGAGATCGACCCGCAAGCCGCTGCCCAGGGCTACCGCGACCGCATCGTCGGGCCGGTGCGCGGCGTGCTTCCCGACGACGTGGTCAAGGGCATTGAAGAGCAGCTCTCGGGCGCCTGCAGCACCGAAATTGCGGCGTTTGACGAATTCACCGCGCTGCTGACCGACGCCAGCCTGGACGCGCGCTACGAGCACATCATTTTTGATACCGCGCCCACCGGCCACACCATCCGCCTGCTGCAACTGCCGGGCGCCTGGAGCGGCTTTCTGGAATCGGGCAAGGGCGATGCCTCTTGCCTCGGCCCCCTGGCCGGGCTGGAAAAGCAGCGTAGCCAATACCAGGCCGCCGTAGCGGCGCTGGCCGACGGCACACGTACCCGGTTGGTGCTGGTGGCCCGCGCGCAGCAGTCCACGCTGCGGGAAGCCGCGCGCACGCACGGCGAACTGCACGCCATCGGTTTGGGGCAGCAGTATTTGGTGATCAATGGCGTTTTCCCGCCCAGCGAAGCAGCGCAAGACCCCCTTGCCGCTGCCATCTGCCGGCGCGAGCAGGCCGTGCTGCGCGCCATGCCGCCGGCCCTGCAGTTGCTGCCCACCGACCTCGTGGCGCTCAAGCCCTTCAACCTGGTGGGGCGCGATGCCTTGCGCCAGTTGCTGGTGGAAACGCAAGCGGCGCCGGTGTCGGGCGATAGCGGCAATAGCGGCAATAGCGGCAATGGCAGCGAACAGCCCGACATCGATCTGCCGCGCCTGGCCGCGCTGGTGGACGGCATCGCCGCCGACGGCCACGGCCTGGTCATGTTGATGGGCAAGGGCGGCGTCGGCAAGACCACGCTGGCCGCCGCCGTCGCAGTGGAACTCGCGCACCGGGGCTTTGCGGTGCATTTGTCCACGTCCGACCCGGCGGCCAACCTGGAGCAAACCCTGGGCGGCGCGCTGGAGAACCTCACGGTCAGCCGCATCGACCCACACGAGGTGACCGAGCGCTACCGCCAGCAGGTGCTGGCAAGCAAGGGCGCGAAACTGGATGCCGCCGGGCGCGCCCTGCTCGAAGAAGACCTGCGCTCGCCGTGCACGGAAGAAATCGCCGTTTTCCAGGCCTTCTCGCGCGTGATCCGAGAAGCCGGCAAGAAGTTTGTTGTGATGGACACCGCCCCCACCGGCCACACGCTGCTGCTGCTGGACGCCACCGGCGCCTACCACCGCGACATCGTGCGCCAGATGGGCAGCACCGGCGTGCACTTCACCACGCCGATGATGCAGCTCCAGGACCCCAAACAGACCAAGGTGATTCTGGTCACGCTGGCCGAGACCACGCCTGTGCTCGAAGCCGCCAACCTGCAGAACGACCTGCGCCGCGCCGGCATCGAGCCCTGGGCCTGGGTCATCAACAACAGCGTGGCGGCGGCTCGGGTGACTTCGCCGCTGCTGCGCCAACGCGCCCGCAACGAATTGCGCGAGATCGACGCCGTCACCACGCAGCACGCCAAGCGCTGGGCCATCGTGCCGCTGCTGAGCGAAGAGCCCGTGGGCATCGCGCGCCTGCTGGAGCTTGCCGGCTCTGCCTTCCAATCGGCCGGAGTCTGACATGGGCCTGTTTGAGCGTTACCTGACAGTGTGGGTCGGTTTGGGAATATTGGCCGGCGTGGGCTTGGGGTTGTTGGCTCCGGGCGCTTTCCAGGTCATTGCGGCGCTGGAAGTGGCGCACGTCAACCTGGTGGTGGCCGTCTTCATCTGGGTGATGATTTACCCGATGATGATCCAGATCGACTGGAGCGCGGTGAAGGACGTGGGCAAAAAACCGCGCGGCCTGGTGCTGACGCTGGTCGTCAACTGGCTCATCAAGCCCTTCACCATGGCGGCGCTGGGCGTGCTGTTTTTTCGCTACCTGTTCGCGCCCTGGGTCGACCCGCAGTCGGCCAGCGAATACATCGCCGGCATGATTTTGCTGGGCGTGGCGCCGTGCACAGCCATGGTGTTCGTCTGGAGCCAATTGGTGAAGGGCGACGCCAACTACACGCTGGTGCAGGTGTCGGTCAACGACCTCATCATGGTGGTCGCCTTTGCGCCCATTGCCGCTTTTCTGCTCGGCGTGACGAATGTGACGGTGCCCTGGCAGACGCTGGTGCTCTCCACCGTGCTCTACGTGGTGCTGCCGCTGGCGGCGGGCATGGCCACGCGCGCGCTGTTGCAACGGCGCTCGGCGCATGCCGTGGGCGACTTCGTCGCGCGCCTCAAGCCCTGGTCAATCGCCGGGCTGATTGCCACCGTGGTGCTGCTGTTTGGTTTTCAGGCGGGCACTATCGTGGCGCAGCCGCTGGTGATCGCGCTGATTGCCGTGCCGCTCGTCGTGCAGAGCTATGGCATTTTCTTCATCACCTGGTGGGGGGCGCGCTGGCTCAAGTTGCCGCACGAGGTGGCGGGGCCCGCCTGCCTGATCGGAACTTCCAACTTCTTTGAGCTGGCGGTGGCCGTGGCCATTTCACTGTTTGGTCTGCACTCGGGCGCGGCGCTGGCCACCGTGGTCGGCGTGCTGGTGGAGGTACCGGTGATGCTGTCGCTGGTGGCGCTGGTCAACCGGGCGGGGCGCCGGGCAACCGGGCGCCGGGCAACCGGGCGGCGGGCCGTCCGACCAGTGCAAGGTGAAAATTCTGGTTAAAAATAGGCTCTAGCGCTTATTGGATAAGCGCTAGTAGCTATCAAAAACAGAGTCATCGGAGAATCAGCACCGGCACATCGGACAAGCGCAGCAGGGTCGTCGTGGTGCTGCCGACGATGAGCTGGCGAATGCGCGAATGGCCGTAGGCACCCATGACCAGCAGCGCCGCGCCCTGGCTGCTGAGCAGTTCGGGCAAAGCCTGTTCGGGTTCGCCCGCCAGCAGGCGGGTCTGCACCGAAAAACCAGCGACGCGCAGCAGTTCGGCGGCGGCAGCCAACTGCTCCTGCGCCTCGGTCGTG